>JAQXSU010000192.1 GCA_029219125.1 Bacillota bacterium | reverse complement strand
AACAGCCCTTATGATCCCAAGCAGTTCATCATCTTCGTATGCTGCCAGGACCAGCAGCGAATGCTTATATCCCTGCTCCAACACCGACATATTCTCCGTATATGCAGTCCAGCCAACCTCTGTATAAAGGCACCGGATATCATCTGCCTTATACTCTTTATATTCTCTGATTTCCATCTCGATTTCCTCCGCATATTCCGATTTAAAGGTGGTATCATCAAACCGGTGACCTTCATAGAAACGTTATGCCCAACTACAGCTGCAGCTGGATGTTTTCCCCGAACATCTTTTTCACCTTATCCCGGAGCACCTGGTTGTCCGGATCCCGCAGGTACGGATCTTCTTCCAGAATATCCTTCGCCACATCTTTTACCTGATCCAGAATGTCCACATGCTTCACCAGATCCGCGATGTTCAGTTCCGGCAGGCCGTGCTGCCGGGTGCCGAAGATCTCGCCGGGACCCCGCAGCTTCAGATCTTCTTCCGCAATAGTGAATCCATCCGTACTGTTTACCATGAGCTCGTTTCGTTTGGCTGCGACTTCCGTTTCCTTGCCGCAGATCAGAATGCAGTGGGATTGTTTGTCACTTCTGCCGACTCTGCCCCGCAGCTGATGGAGCTGTGCCAGTCCGAATCTTTCACAGTTTTCGATGACCATGACCGTCGCATTGGCTACATCGATGCCCACTTCGATAACTACAGTGGACACAAGAATATCGATTGCACCGGCTGCGAATTTCTCCATCACCGCGTCTTTCTCGTCCTGCTTCATGCCGCCGTGCACCAGACCTACCCGCAGTTTCGGATAACCTTTTGAAATTTCTTCATATAATTCCTCTGCCGAACGGCAGTCCAGATTCTCCGACTCCTCGATGAGCGGTGCCACCACATAGCACTGTCTGCCCTCTGCCACCTGGGAAGCCAGGAAGTCATAGACTTTTTTTCTGGCATCGTTATAGCGCAGATACGTCCGAATTGGCTTTCTTCCGGTTGGCATGGTATCGATGACCGAAATATCCAGATCTCCGAACAGGATCACCGCCAGAGTCCTTGGGATTGGTGTCGCTGTCATGACCAGCACATTTGGATTCTGCCCCTTTTCGGTCAGCAGTGCACGCTGATTGACACCGAAACGATGCTGTTCGTCGGTGATCACGATGCCAAGCTTCCGAAACCGGACATCCGGCTGAATGATGGCATGGGTTCCCACCAGCACATCGATCTTTCCCCGCTCCAGTTCGTCCAGGATCCGTGTTCTTTCCTTTCCGCGGGTTCCGCTGCTGAGAAGCTCCACATGAAGGCCCAGCGGTTCCAGATCACGCCGCAGAGATGCCAGGTGCTGTTTGGCCAGTAGTTCCGTCGGCGCCATCATCACTGCCTGATAGCCGCCTTTCACGGCCTTATACATGGCCAGCTCTGCAACAGCGGTTTTCCCAGAGCCTACATCGCCCTGCACCAGACGGTTCATAGGCTTGTGTGCTGCAAGGTCCTGTTCAATTTCGTCCCAGACCTTTTTCTGTCCGGGTGTCAGGTCAAAAGGCAGCTGTTTCAGGAAAGGTTCTACAGAGACGGTCTTCGGGATGGATACCCCCTCCGCCTGACTGCTTCTTCCTTTTTTGATATAAAAGAGGCCCGTCTGCAGGACCAGCAGTTCTTCAAATACCATACGGTAACGGCTTTCCTTCACCTTTTGGGTATCCGTCGGAAAATGAATGTTGCGGATGGCATAGGCCGGACTGCAAAGGTGATTATCCATCACCACATGGTTCGGCAGCCACTCTTCCACCTGCTCTGCCGCATCCTTTACTGCCATCTGCCAGCTTCGCATCTGGTTCTGTGTTATCCCTTCTGTCAGCGGATAAACCGGGAGAATCCCCCGCACATCGTCCTTATCACCCAGTTTGTGAAATTCCGGATGGGCCATTTGTCTCCTGCCATAGTTCAGTGTGATCTTTCCAAACAGGACATACTCCTGCCCCACCAGAAAATAGTTCTGCAGATACTTTGCATTGAAAAAAACCAGTTCCACAGAACCGGTATTGTCTTCCACCAGAATCCGAAGCGGTACCTTACGGTTATATGCACTTGCAGAAGATTTCCTGGAAACAACCTTTCCGCAAATCAGCACGTCCCTGTCAAAGGGAGCCTCCATAATACTTGTCACCTGGGATCTGTCTTCATATTTTCTCGGAAAGAAGCCCAGCAGATCCTCCACGGTCTCAATATGCAGGTGGGAAAGCAATTCCTTTTTTTTCGGGCCAACGCCTTTCACCTTTGATACACTGTCTTTCAGGTTCAGTTCCATTTCCGTTCCACCTCAAGGTCTCTGACCGCAATCAGTCTGGACTTCACGCCAACGATCCGCACCACCGCTCTGCCTGGCTGGCCCGGAAACATGGACTTCAGTTCCTTTTCCGCATAGTCCAGCATCAGTTTGGTTGCCCTGTGAATACTGGCGCCGAAGGACATGATGATATACCATTCCAGAAAAATGCTTCCATCCTGTTCTTCACACACCACCAGATTATCTGCCAGTTCTCCCACACCCGGCATGCTTCCTCCGATTCCGGTCAGCAGTTTCCCTTTTTCCGATGCCGGAAAGGCTTTTCCGCCTGTGCGCGAAATCGCCTCACCTACAATCCTGGCAAAGATGTGATCATTTATTTTAATGGTTCCCTTCTCGTTCTTTCGTTCCATTCCGGTTCCCCTTTCCGTGCTTTTTTCACTGTAAATATTTTAACATATTTCCGAACACTTTACTAACCTTTTTCATAGAATAACAGGGGGTGAAAATATGCGGAATGACTGCCGGAGAAATGATTGCCGGAAACGGAAATGTTTTGAATTCAATAAGGAGACGAAGGATATCGGATTCGTCCTGCTGGTTTTCGGTGCAGTAACCATCTGTGCCTTTTTCCTCCCTTCAAAGGCGTGGATTATCCTGCTTGGTGTGCTCCTGATGATCTGTGGTTTCACCCTCATGAAAAGGCCGTAGGCTTGTCTGTCTGCGGCCGCAGTTTCATAATCACAATGTCATAATCACAATGTCATAATCGCAAGCATGAAAAAACCCCGCACGCATTCCTGCGCCGGGGCCTTCAGTTCGTTTTCAATTAGATGGCACGGTTCACTTTATTGGACCGGATGCATCTCGTGCATACGTTCGCTCTTCTAACGGTTCCGTTTTCTTCTGCTACTCTTACAGTCTGAATGTTGGCATTCCACTTTCTTCTGGTGTGTCTGTTAGAGTGGGATACAGCGTTTCCGGATACCTGTCCCTTACCACAAATTTCACATTTTCTTGACATCTACCGCACCTCCTTTGATATATTCAAGCGTATAGCATTGTTTCAAAAATTGGCTGTTCGTGTCTTTTCAGCACTCGAACAATCGATATTATACACGAAATCATTCTATATTTCAAGCACTTTTTTTAATTTCTCGCAAAATCTCATAAAATTTCGCAGATTTATGCGTACTTCTCGGAAGTTACTACCTGTCCTGCAGCCCGGGTCGCATTCATATCAATGATTCTCTGATTTCTGCTGCCCCTGAACTGAAGGGTCAGATCCTTTTCCGCATCCACGAAACGGCCGTCAATCAGCAGATCCGTCAGGTTCAGGAGACCTGCAAGATCCGGATCCTGTGCAGCCAGAGGCTGGAGTTCTTCATAGGTATATCCGGTGAAGGTCACGATATTCATGCCTGGGAATCTCCTCTTGATCTCCTGCGCCAGTGCGTGGAATGCCGCAGGCTGACAAAGAGGTTCACCGCCGGAAAATGTCACCCCATCCAGCAGCGGATCTTTTTCGATTGCGGCCAGAATCTTTTCGATTTCGCAATCATAGCCGCCGGAAAAATCGTGAGTCGCTTCGTTATGGCATCCCGGGCAGCCGTGGGGACAGCCCTGACAGAAGACCACGAAACGCAGGCCGGGGCCGTCTACGATAGACTCCCGAACCACGCCGGCGATGCGGATTTTGTCCGGTGCTCCCGTTTGGCTGGAATCATTGCAGGCAATCATTACAGCGTCTCCAGTCCGGTATTCACATCATGCTTTACCCGGTCTCTTTCTTCTGCGGATTTGGCCGTGTTCCAGTGATCCATGGTTCCTACCAGGTATCCGGTGATGCGGCGGATCCGTTCAAACCCCACATCCCCTTCGCCTTCCTTCCGGTGGCACATAGGGCACTCGTTATCAATGATTCCGGTATATCCGCAGCATGGATCCCGGTCTACAGGATGGTTGATGGAACCGTAACCGATGCCTTCTTCCTTCATGAAGCGAACGACTTTCTCGAAAGCTTCCAGATTCTTCAGCGGGTCGCCATCCAGTTCGATGTAGGAAATGTGGCCGCCGTTGGTCAGCTGATGATACGGCGCTTCCAGGCGGATCTTATCAAAGGCATTGATTTCGTAATATACAGGGATGTGGAAACTGTTGGTATAATATTCCCGGTCCGTTACACCCGGAATCACACCGTACTTGGCGCGGTCAATCCTTACGAAGCGTCCGGACAGACCTTCTGCAGGGGTAGCAATCAGAGACCAGTTAAGACCGGTCTTTCTGGCCTGCTCGTCCATGCGCTTTCTCATGTATCCTACGATTTCCAGACCCAGAGACTGGGATTCCTTGCATTCTCCATGATGATGGCCGGTGAGCATCTTCAGGCATTCCGCCAGCCCGATGAAACCTACAGTCAGTGTACCGTGCTTGATGACTTCCTCGATGGTGTCTTCCGGACCCAGCTTGTCGGAATCGATCCAGATGCCCTGTCCCATGAGGAACGGGAAGTTCTTCACTTTCTTCTGTGCCTGAATCTTATACCGGTCATACAGCTGGTCGATGGCGATATCAATCATGCGGTCCAGACTTTCAAAGAAGAAGTCGATGTCGCCCTTGGCCTTGATGGCCAGCCGCGGCAGGTTGATGGATGTAAAGGACAAATTGCCTCTTCCGTATACGATTTCTCTGGTCGGATCATATACATTGCCGATGACGCGGGTACGGCATCCCATGTAGGCACATTCCGTTTCCGGATGACCTTCGATGAGATACTGCTTGTTAAATGGCGCATCCAGGAAGGAGAAGTTCGGGAACAGGCGCTTGGCAGATACCTTGCAGGCCAGCTTGAACAGGTCGTAGTTCGGATCCTCCGGATTATAGTTGACACCTTCCTTCACTTTGAAGATCTGGATTGGGAAGATCGGCGTTTCTCCGTTGCCCAGACCGGCTTCGGTTGCAAGCATGACGCATTCCATGACAAGTCTGCCTTCCGGAGAAGTATCGGTACCGTAGTTGATGGAACTGAACGGAACCTGTGCGCCGGCTCTGGAATGCATGGTGTTCAGGTTATGAATGAACGCTTCCATGGCCTGATAGGTCTTTCTGCGGATTTCCTGGTCCGAATATCTTGTCGCCTGCTGCTGCAGATGCTTTGCATCTTCTTCGCTGACGATCTTTTTCAGTTCTTCCAGCTCGATTTCTTTATAATTGTTATCCCAGGCCATGCACGGTTCCACACCATACTGGTCCTGGATTTTCTTTCCCAGTTCCTTCATCTTCGCCACTCCATCGTCAGTGCCGTGAAGGAAGTCTAGCATTTTACCCACATTGGTCCAGTAGAGGCGCTTGTACGCCTTGCGCACGCCCGGTGCCATGCCGTAATCAAAATTCGGCACAGACTGACCGCCGTGCTGGTCGTTCTGGTTGGACTGGATTGCAATGCATGCCAGTGCCGCATAACTTTCGATGTCATTCGGTTCCCGCAGATGACCGTGTCCCGTACTGAATCCACCTTCCAGCAGTTTCAGCAGGTCGATCTGACAGCAGGTCATGGTCAGGGTATAGAAGTCCATATCGTGGATATGAATGTCGCCTTCTTCATGTGCCTTCACGTGCTTCGGATCGATGACATACATCTTATAGAATTCCTTGGCACCCTCTGAACCGTATTTCAGCATGGTTCCCATGGCTGTATTTCCGTCGATATTGGCGTTCTCACGCTTTATTTCGTTTTCCTTCGCTTCCTTAAATGTCAGGTCTTCATAAATACGCATCAGCTTGGTATTCATGTCTCTGACTCGAGTTCTTTCCGCGCGGTATAGGATATATTCCTTGGCGGTACGTGCGTGGCCGGCTTCGATCAGAATCTTTTCCACTGCGTCCTGAATCTGCTCCACCGTCGGAATGGAATTGTGACAGACTTCAAGAAGATACAGTTCTACCTGTTTCGCCAGGTAGACGGACATTTCTCTGTCCCGTCCTCCCAGTACCTGTGCCGCTTTAAAAATGGCATCTGCTATCTTATTTACATCAAATGGTACGGTTCTGCCGTCTCTCTTTACAATCTGTCTGATACAGTCCATGTCAAACCTTCCTTTTCTTTCTCTCATTTTCATTTTGGTTACTTTCATTTCATACACACACTACATGTAGTATATGCACTAAAAATTATATACCACATCAATGAAAAGTCAATAAGGAATAATTTACATTTCGCGTTTTTATTTCTGTGCAAAATACTCTTCCCGGAGCATGGACATCAGGTGAAGGTCTACATACTTTCCGTTCTTTTTGCCGCCGTGCCGCATGTTTCCTTCATTCTTAAATCCCACCTTCTGATATAAGGTTGACGCAATATTGTTTCCGGTAAAGTAATCCAATGTAACCCGTTCACAGTTTCTTTCTTCGAAAGCATACTTCAGAGCCAGCCGGAGTGCTTCCTCGCCCAGCCCTTTTCCGCGCATGGCGGGATCTGCGATATAAATTCTGGTAATATCCAGGGAGTCATAGTGATCATCGATGCGGCTGATATAGATTCTCCCCACCGGCTGATCTCCTTCTCTCAGACATACTGTGAACTGAACCTGGGTTTCATCGCCTTCACGTCCCAGAAATTCACGCACGACTTCCTCATAATCTCTTCCTTCATTGATGGTAAAAAATTCTGTTACAGCAGGCTGCACTTCCCACTGCGCGAAGTATCTGCAGTCATCAAATGTGCTTTCCCGCAGATACAGTCTGGAATCCTCTGTTTCTACTGCCTTTTTCACTGTGTTCCTGTTATCCATACTATCCCTCCGTTTTCTTACGATTTTGTGATTTTTTCGTGAATCACTGTTTTTTTTCATCTATATATGTTATCATAAATAAGACTTTTTTTGAAGTTTAGAAAACAATTTCTGAAAAATCAAGGGGAAAACGGAAATGAGTAAACTGATAAATAATATGAAACAACAAAAGAAGAAAATACTGATCGGCGCTGCAGTTGCTGCGGTGATTACCGTCTGTGCCTGCGGAGCAGCCTTCTTTCTTCACGGGGAAAAAGAAGCTGAACCCAGCCTCGAGGAAGTTCTGCAAGAGAAGCTGACCGCCTACGAAACAGATCTCCGCGATTCACTGGGATCCATGGATACCAACGCCGATGTGGCCGGTTACCTGCTTTCCTGGGCGAGAAACAAGGAAATTCCCGCAACGACAGATGAGGCTGGAAACGTGATATTTACAGTCAAGGCATCTGAAAATGCAGATGACGTTCAACCTGCCGCCCTTGTCTGCTCATTCGACGCAGATCATATGGAGAACCATGTAGAAGAGATGGCGGTTGCACTCTGCGTAGCGAAAAACGCAGTCAATCACGGAAAACTGAGCGTTGTTTTCCTGGCAGAGGAAAATGGTGAAAAAAACGGTGCACAGGGGTTTGACATCGGACACTTTTCGGATGACACATCCATATTCTGTCTGGGAAATTCCGTCGGCTCCAGAGTATCCACGGTCACCGGCGGATACCGTCAGATCCAGATTACCCACAAGCTGGAATACCAGAAGCCATCCTATAATAAAGCATATAAAATAACCTTAAAAAACTGTCCTTCCCTGCTGGTGGAAGGTAATATAGGTTCCGTGCCGAATCCGATCAAGGTTCTGGGGAATGTGCTGGCAAACTTCAAATCCACTTCGCTTCTCTTCGAGCTTGGTACGTTTTACGGCGGAAGCGGCGCAGATTTTACACCGTCCAAGGCATCCATGATTGTCGTTATCAATGACAGCGATACAGAAAAATTCCAGCGCAAAATGGAAAACTCCATTGAAAAGCTTTATGATAAGTTCCACGATGATTATCCGGAGATTGAATATACCTATGAAGAAGTCGATCTTCCTTCTCAGGTTCTGGGCAGCGGTGATACCGATAACCTGGTAAGTCTTATGTACACTGTCTTTGACGGCGTTTATCAACGAGATGATGAAGGTGTTATTACGGCAATCACCAATATCGGAAAAATCTCCTGTAAGGATAAAATGCTGAAAATACAGGTTTCTGCCATGAGCAGCGATCAGACTCTGCTGGATGAGATCTGTGAGTCCTATCAGACCATCTGCGGACTCTGCGATGTAAAGTATAAAATCAAAAAGGAATATCCTGTATTCTACGGACTGACAGGACGTCCGACCGGCACCACTGAAGCACTGCTGGATTCCTTCGAAGAAGCTTTCAGGGAATTCACCGGTGATGATTCTATGAAAGTAGAAGATACTGCTGTTCTGACACCGTGCACCTTCCTTCGTCAGAAGAATGAGAATCTCACCATCCTTTACTGTGGTGTCACAGAAAAAACAAAACACAAATTTGCAGGTTCCCTGGTCACCTGGTTAGATCAGGGCGTGGAAGAAGAATAATCGAAGAAGAATAAACAAAGAAAAAAACGCTCTTTGCAGGGCATGCTGCCGGGAGCGTTTTCTCTTTCACATTTCTCCGGAATACGATTCTAATCTGTATACGGTGCCTGCTCCATACGAATGAAATACCCCTGAGGATGATGACACACCGGGCAGATCTCCGGCGCATCCATTCCTGTATGAATATGTCCGCAGTTCAGACACATCCACTGATTCGGGTCATCTGCTGCAAAAAGCTTCCCCGACTCCAGCAGATCCGCAAACATACCGAACCGATCTCCATGGGTCTTTTCAATCTCCGCAATCCGATAAAAAGACGTGGCCACCGGAAGAAACCCCTCCTCCGCTGCTTTGTCTCCAAAGGCCTGATATACGGTCTCCCACTCTTCATATTCGTTGTTCTGCGCACTGCGAAGCAGCTGAGATGCTGTATCCGACGGATCCACAGGATATCCCCCTTCGATCAGGATCGTCTCCCCTGCCATGTCCTTCAGATGGTTATAAAATATTTCCGCATGCTCCTTCTCCTGCCCGGCTGTAAAGAGAAATACCTGCTCCAGCACCTGCAGGTTCTGATTTTTCATCTTGTCTGCCGCAAAAGTATAACGGTTCCGCGCCTGGCTCTCTCCCGCAAATGCCCGCATCAGATTCACCTTCGTTTCGCTGTTCCTAAAATCAGTACCCATTCCATTTCCTCCTGTTTTTCATAAAGTCTGTAATGAATAGTATGCACATTCCCCGCAGCAGTATGCTCTCCTTCAGATTGCAGATTATTTTCTTTCGTCTCTTGACAATCTCCATCTATGGTGGTAGCATAAATGTCAGTTAGAAATACAAGTGAATCATAGAATGTCTTCAGGGCAGGGTGAAATTCCCGATCGGCGGTAAAGTCCGCGAGCGCAGCAGCGCAGGAACCGGTGCAACTCCGGTACCGACAGTATAGTCTGGATGGAAGAAGGCAAATGGACGGCATTTGGCTGCCGGAATTTTTGTTTTTGTTTTTTCATGAGCTCTGAGCATTTTTGTTCAGAGCTTTTTTTCTTGACAAAATCCACCCTGCCGGCTCTGGCAGGGTGTCAGGAGGTTATGAAATGTCTGACGAAACCTATATGCAGCTTGCCCTTTCTCTGGCAGAAAAAGGTGCAGGCCATGTGAGCCCCAATCCCCTGGTGGGTGCAGTCATCGTCAAAGACGGGAAAATCATTGGCGAAGGCTGGCATGCAGAGTATGGCGGTCTCCATGCTGAACGCAACGCCCTGGCTGACTGCAGAAACCGCGGAGAAGATCCTGCAGGCGCTTCCATCTACGTGACGCTGGAGCCCTGCTGCCATCATGGCAAGACACCGCCCTGCACCGATGCCATCATTGAGGCAGGCATATCCCGCGTCGTGACCGGCTCCGATGATCCTAATCCGCTGGTTGCCGGAAAAGGTCTGCAGATCCTTCGGGGCCACGGCATCGAAGTGGTCAGCGGTGTACTGAAAGCACAGTGTGACCGGCTCAACCGGGTCTTCTTTCACTATATCACCTGCCATACCCCGTATGTCGTCATGAAATATGCCATGACCCTGGATGGAAAGATTGCGGCATATACCGGCGCATCCCAGTGGATCACCGGTGAAGCAGCAAGAAAGAATGTACATAAAGACCGGAACCGTTATACCGCCATCATGGTCGGTATCGGCACGGTTCTGACAGATGATCCCCTGCTCACCTGCCGCATCCCCGGAGGAAGGAATCCGGTTCGGATCATCTGTGATACCCATCTGCAGATTTCTCTCTCTGCCCGGCTTGTGCAGACAGCTGCAGAAATACCCACGATCATCGCTGCAGGGATAACGGATGATCCGGAAATGGCAGTAAAAGCGTCTGCCCTCAGATCAGCAGGCTGTCAGGTCATTTTCGTCCCGATGGGAGAAGATGGACATCTTTCCCTTCCTGCTCTGATGAAAGAACTGGGCCAAAGCGGCATCGACAGTATTCTTCTGGAGGGCGGAAACCGCCTGAACTGGGCAGCCCTTTCCTCCGGTCAGGTCCATCTGGTGCAGACCTATATCGCACCGAAGCTGCTGGGCGGTGAAACTGCCCGCAGTCCCATCGGCGGCCAGGGATTTCCGGATCCCCAAAACTGCGTTCATCTGGCTCCGCCGTCCATACAAACCTTTGACGGAGATATTTTGCTGGAAAGTGAGGTGATCCTTCCTTGTTCACAGGAATCATAGAAGAAATCGGAATCATTCTGGCCGTACAGAACGGTCCGGCCAGTTCCCTTCTCACGATTCAGGCTGCGAAAGTTCTGGAAGACGTGAAAGATGGAGACAGCATTGCTGTAAACGGCGTCTGCCTGACCGTCACTTCCCATGGCAGCAGCTATTTCACCGCAGACGTCATGCATGAGACACTGAACCGTTCATCACTGGGAAATCTCCGTCAGGGAAGCCCGGTGAATCTGGAGCGTGCAATGGCAGCCGGCGGAAGATTCGGCGGTCACATTGTATCGGGACACATCGACGGCACAGGAACCATTTCTGCAATCCGTCAGGATGATATCGCAGTCTGGTACACGATCAGTGCCTCGCCTGTCATCCTTCGGTATATCATCGAAAAGGGTTCCATCACCATCGATGGAATCAGCCTGACGGTAGCAGCCGTCACAGACAGGGATTTCAGTGTTTCCATCATCCCCCATACTGCTGCACAGACCACCCTCTCCCAGCGAAAGGCAGGCGACAGCGTCAATCTGGAGAATGATATCATCGGCAAATATGTGGAGAAACTGCTTCAGCCTGCAGAGATCCAGCCGAAAAAAGAAACCTCATCCATTACCATGGATTTTATTGAAAAATACGGATTTTAAGAAAGGAAACGAGATTATGGAAGATTTCAGATTCAATACCATTGAAGCGGCCCTGGAGGATCTGCGCCAGGGAAAGATCATCCTCTGTACCGACGACCCGGACAGAGAAAATGAAGGTGATTTCATCTGTGCGGCAGAATTTGCCACCACAGAAAATGTAAACTTTATGGCAGTACACGGAAAAGGTCTGATCTGCATGCCCATGAGCAGCTACTACTGCCAGAAGTTGCAGCTTCCGCAGATGGTGGACTACAATACAGACAATCACTGTACCGCCTTTACCGTCTCTATTGACCATGTAAACACCACCACAGGCATCTCTGCGAAAGAGCGCGGCTATACTGCCAGAATGTGTGTCAGTGAAGACGCCAGGGCCGATGACTTTCGGCGGCCGGGTCATATGTTCCCGCTTCTGGCCAAGAAAAACGGCGTTCTGGAACGAAACGGTCATACGGAAGCTACGGTAGACCTGATGCGTCTGGCAGGGCTGAAAGAATGCGGTCTCTGCTGCGAGATTATGCGGGAGGACGGCACCATGATGCGCACACCGGAACTGAAGGAGCTGGCAAAGAAATTTGATATAAAATTCATTTCCATCAAAGCCCTGCAGGAATACCGGAAGAAACACGAAAAGCTGGTAGAACAGGTGGCGAAAACAAAAATGCCGACCCGCTACGGCGACTTCGTCGCCTACGGCTATGTGAACAAGCTCAATGGTGAACACCATGTGGCGCTGGTAAAAGGCGACATCGGAGATGGCGAAAACCTGCTCTGCCGCGTCCATTCCGAGTGTCTTACCGGCGATGCCTTCGGCTCCCAGCGCTGTGACTGCGGGCAGCAGTTCGCAGCTGCCATGCAGCAGATCAATGCAGAGGGCCGCGGCATTCTCCTGTACATGCGACAGGAAGGCCGTGGAATCGGTCTGATCAATAAACTACGGGCCTATGAGCTGCAGGATCAGGGAATGGATACCCTGGAAGCCAATCTGGCCCTCGGTTTCGCAGGTGACCTGCGGGAATACTTCATCGGTGCCCAGATTCTGCAGGATCTGGGAGCGAAAACACTGCGTCTTCTGACAAACAATCCGGACAAGGTTTATCAGCTGAAGGATTTCGGCATGGAAATCATCGAGCGCGTACCAATTCAGATCGCCGCCAATACCCATGACCTGTTTTACCTGAAAACGAAACAGGAAAAGATGGGACATTTACTCCATTACTAAACAATCACTCAAAAGTATGATCACACTGATAATTCAAAACGAAAGGAAGAAAAACCATGAATACTTACGAAGGAAAATTAGTCTCCCAGAACACCAGAATCGGCATCGTTGCCGCTCGTTTTAATGAATTTATCACATCCAAGCTTCTCTCCGGTGCCATCGATACCCTTCAGCGCCACGATGTAAAACCCGAGGATATTGATGTGGCCTGGGTACCGGGCGCTTTCGAAATTCCTCTTATCGCATCCAAAATGGCCAAGACCGGAAAGTACGATGCAATCATCTGTCTGGGGGCCGTGATCCGCGGAAATACGTCCCACTATGACTACGTCTGCAGCGAAGTGTCCAAGGGCATCGCACAGGTATCTTTAAGCAGCAGCATTCCTGTCATGTTCGGTGTTCTGACCACCGAAAACATCGAGCAGGCCATTGAACGTGCCGGCACGAAAGCAGGCAACAAGGGCAGCGAGTGTGCGGAAGGTGCGATTGAAATGGTCAACCTGATCCGCTCCATCGAAGGGTAAGGATGATCCGAGATGAATCTGCTCTTTGATTATGACGGAACGCTTCACGATACAGCCCATATCTATATTCCGGTCTTCCGTCTGGCATACCGCACACTGGTGGAGCGTGGTCTGGCTCCGTCACAGGACTTCACTGACGAGGAGATTAAAAGCTGGCTGGGGTATTCTCCGAAGGAAATGTGGACGGCTCTCCTTCCGGATCAGCCCTGGAGCAGGCTTATGGACGCCAGCGCTGTGGTCACCGCAGAAATGGTGCGGCGCATTGCAGACGGTCAGGCACGCCTCTTCCCCGGCACCGAGGAGATCCTTCAGCAGCTGAAAAACGCCGGATACCGCCTGATCTTCCTCAGCAACTGTAAAACTGCCTACATGAAGCAGCATCAGGCAACCTTTGGTCTGGATCGCTATTTCGAGGATTTTTACTGCAGTGAAGACTATGGTTATGCACCAAAATACGAAATCTTTATCCGGATCCAAAAGGATTATCCCGGTTCTTATGTAATCATCGGGGACCGGTTTCATGACCTGCAGATCGCTGAAAAACACGGTCTGCCCGCCATCGCCTGCGGCTACGGATACGGCCGGGAAGATGAGTTTTGCGGAGCAAATGAAATTATAAAAGACATCCGGGAACTTCCGGAAGCCATAGGACGCCTGCTTTGAGCCGGCGTCCTTCTCTGATACTATAATGCGACTCGCACCTTTCCGATTTTCGTATTATATCGGTACACCTGATCGGACAGCCACTCGGTCTCGTCCACGACATCGCGGTTTGCATCAGCTACCATCTGCCGGTAAAAGCCAAGATTCTCCGGCTCTTCCCGGACAATATACAGTTCGTGCATGGAACCCGGGAAGATATAAATGCTGCCTCCAAGCTTTTCGCACGCCGCATTCAACTGCTCCGGGTACAGCATGGCAGCGGCCCCGAACTGTTCGCTTTCGTTGGTAAGCATGAGCATTTCTCTGCTTTGCTCCTGCAGGTTACACAGCAGCATTTCACGAGTATCCATCATCTTAAACGGAAGTGCCTCGGGAGTATGCCTGTATGCCTTTTCAAACAGCTCCTCTTCCGTAATCCCCATGGCGTTCAGCATGGTGTGATTGACAATGGCTCCTGCCCACCGTCCTTTTTCGTCGAAGACCATAATCCTGTAAATCACTGCCAGATCCAGAAACGGCCTGTGCGGGACGCTTTTCAGAAATACATGATTCCGAAACCTGTGAACCAGCTGCACCACCACATCGTCCTGAAACCTCAGAATATCAAATCCGGACTTCTCCACTTCCTCCGGAGACGGTGCACTTACAATTTTCGAGGCGATCATCCGAAGAATAAAATCTGCCGAGGTTCCGTTCAGAAATACTTTATAGTATTCCTGCATATAGAACTTGGGAACTGCAGTCAGTTTCCTCTTTTCCGGCGGAATCAGTGTCAGACAGTCCAGGGTCTGGTTGACCTTATATTCGGTTTCCATGCACACTTTCCAGCCTGCATAATTCTCCGGCAGATAGGACTTTATGCGGTTCATGACTTCCTGGCGGAATCTTTCATAGCTTATCATGGTCTCCCACCTTCCTCATCTGCACAGCCCGATGCCTGTGCTGTAATCTGAACCTGTCCGGAATGCCGGCGGTAAAAGTAGATCTGATCGGAAAGCATATCGTCCGGATTATCTCCCATGTGATAAAAATCCCACAACATTTTCTGCAGTTCTTTCAGACGCTGCGGATTCTCTCTTTCAATACAGAGCTTATCTCTGGAAGCCGGCAGAATATATACATTTCCGCCAAGTTCCTCACAGGCCATATCCAACACATCAGGAAACAGCAGCGCCGATGCACCGAACATTTGCTGACTATTGGACAAGATCAGAAATTGATTGTCGAAATTCCGTATGCCAAAAGGCAGTTCAAGCGGCATATACATCAGGGCTGCCTGATGCAGTTCCTCCTCTGTCATTTCCAGCAGCTTCATCATTTTATAGTTTACAGTCGTACAGAAATAACCGCGTTCCTCATCCTTCATCAGGATCCGGTAAATGGCTGCAAGATCCAGAAAATCCCGATGCGGAAGATCTTCCAGCAGTGCCTGATTCCACTCTCGGTGAATCAGCTCTATGACAATCTGTTGTTTCATGCTTTTCGGATGAAAAAAAGCATCTGTCAGTGTTTCCGGCGGTGCACAATCTGCTGTCATCTGTGCAATCTGATCCAGAATCTGCTCCAGCGGCATACCCTTTTGGAACAACGCATAATAATCTTCCATGTAAAACGTAAGTCCCACACCATACGGCACTGCCCCATTCTCCGGGGGCACCAGCACCATACCATCCAGAATTCTGTTCACCTTCGGAATCTGTTCCATTTTTACTGTCCAGCCTTCTTTGCCTTCCGGCAAATGGTCCAGAATCTGTTCCATCATTTTCTTTTTGAATCTTTCATAATTCAAGGTTTGCTCTCCCCTTTCTTCTTTCCTTCTTTTTTCCTGTAATACAACAGACCGGCAGACCGGCGCATCTGGTCTTTTCTGTCTGACACTCGTCAGCACAGACAGGAAATTCCTCTGGCGGTCTGAACCGGTCCTGTGGTTCAGATTATATGGATTTTTCAGGAAAAAGCAAAACTTTTTTTCAAAAATGTAGTATTTTAGGGCTTAAATGTCGTAGTTTAGGGAGTTTTTGTAATTTCCATTTTATTACATGCATTGTTTGACCATATTAATTTGATACCTGATGACGTTCAAAGTTTCGAATCGTGACCAACATACAGACTGCACTGAGCCCCACACCCGCTGTAAGAATCAGCATCTGTTCGTCTATTACGATCCCGCCCAGAAACACAGGACGATAGCTCATCCATATATATTCACCCCGCATCAGAGACGCAGGGAAATATGCCGTTCCCTTAAAAGAATCATACTGTTCACAAACTGCAGGTGCCATGAGCAGACCAAAAGAAAAAAGCATGGAAGGTGCAGGTGTTTTACACAGCGAAGAAATCATCATCACTGCCGAAGCGAAATAGATAACACCAAGCAGACTGGTTCCCATACCGACAAGCATGGCTTTTCCCTGACTCCACTGAAACGGTGCGGTGATGAAGATCCAGTCCTGCCAGTAACTATCCCAGCCTTCCCAACCGTAGATTACTGTTGTAAAGAGCAGATTCAGGCCCATAACCAACATCCAGGCGAAAACAGAAAACAGAAGTCCGGCTTTCAGTTTTGCCAGTGCAGTTTTTCGTCTGCCATATGCGGTAACCTGAATCATGGCATCCATCTTCTTCAGATATTCGTCAGAAATAATACCGGAAAGTCCCACTGCCAGCATCAGTCCCAGGATATATTGCTGGCAGAGCATGATATTATTCATCCAGCCATATCCCAGATTGTAATCATAGACCGGAGTATAATCATTTGCAAGTGACTGATAAGCCTCTTTTGCCGCCCTTTCGAGTGCTTCCGCTTTGCGTCCGCTGCAGCCTTCTCTGATTGCAGAAACCTGCAGATCCATCAGCTTCAGTGCATTCTCCGAAAACATTGCGGCAGACTCAGCCGGCTCATACCTGGTATACGATCTGGAACTGAGGACTTCCTCTTTGATAAAGGCGCCAGGATACTTTTCTTCGACCGTATCATAGTCAAATCCCTGGTCGGCCAGTTTCTGCTTCATAGCTTCCCTTTCGTCGCCCTGCAGCTGGTTGGCCGGATCATTTCGGATGGCATCAGCCTCTCCGGTCACTCCGGCAATCCACTGGTCTGTTATTTCTCCTTTAAAATAAGCTCCATCTTCCTGCGCCTCTGCGATATGTTCTTTGCTGTCCTTTCCAAATGCGGCGTAATAGCTGTTTCCCGTGTTGCCGTACACAAAAATGTCTATGATCAGCAGGAACAGTACAGCAAAAAGAACGACCCGGCTTCGAAAGATTTTGCGAAGTTCAATCATTGTAAGATTCATCGAAATACCCTTCTTTCTCGTCGAAAAACTGTAGATACAGATCCTCCAGATTTTCATGCTCCGGTCCGTAATGCATTTTCCGGCCCTCTTTCATGATGATGACATCATCACAGAGTTTTTCCACATCCGGAACGATGTGGGTGGAGAGGATAATGATTCTGTCCTTTTCAAGATGTTCAATGACATGACGGAATTTCACCCGCTCCTTTGGATCCAGTCCTGCTGTCGGTTCATCCACCACCAGAATTTTTGGATCATTCAGCAGTGCCTGTGCGATACCGGCACGCTGGCGCATTCCGCCGGAATACGTTTTCATTTTTTTGTTTCGAACCGAATACAGACCAAACTGGTGCAGAAGCTCTTCACTCTTTTCCTGCGCTGTGATCTTCGGAAGTCCTTTCAGCGCCGCCAGATACATCATAAAGTCCCAACCTGTAAAATTTGGATAATACCCGAAATTCTGGGGCAGATATCCCAGCAGTTCCCGATATCCCTCACCTGCTTTCTCAATCGGTACCTGATCAATAGAAATTACCCCTTCCGTCGGGCGGATCAGTCCGCAGATCATACGCATCAGCGTAGTTTTTCCCGCACCGTTTGCTCCAAGCAGTGCATGAATTCCTGTCCCCAGTGTAATACTGAAATCATCCACTGCCAATGTCCCCTTATATTGCTTTGACACATGCTCCAGCTTCAATTCCATAAGATACCCTCCTCTCCGCTTTTTCGTTCTTTTATCAGTATGCCAAGTTCCACACACAGCAGAATGGCTGCCATGGCCAGTGATGCCGTCCAGAGCAGCATACTTCCATATTCCATTTCCATCGGTCGAAGCCTCATGGCGCCAAACATCCAGGCTGCAGCAGTCAGGCACGCTGACAGCACCAGTGCACCGATTCTGCTGCGAATCTGTGTCACACGCAGAAGCGGAAGCGTAATCAGATGAATCCAGAGAAATGGTGTCATCCCAAAAATAACAGTCCGTAAAAAACTGTCATCCCAGGCTGTCGAGGTAACCACTGCCAGCAATGTAAGCAAAAGCAGATTCATAACGCCGACAATCAGGAGCCGCATGACAAACAGAGTGGCACTGTTATTTTTGCAGCTGTTCTCTATTTCCGACATGTCATAGAACAGATCCCGAAACATTTCCGGATAGGCCAATATCCCCACCAGGGGGCCGGTATAGTACAGCAGTTCTCCGGCAAACATCTCGCCCTTCGGAACGGCCACTGCCAAAATCATTACTCCCAGAAACACGATTATCTGCCAGATCCAGAACAACGGTGAAATATATCGCAGCTGCTGTGAAAACAGCCGTACATACGGCGTTTTCTCCGGAATATGGCTTTGCATGTACTGTCTGCATGCCTTCAATGTATTTTCCCGGTTGTCCTCATGAAACGCCGGAATAAAATCTGAATATCCATGTTTCTGGTTCATCTTACTTCCTCCTCATCGTAAAATTGTCGGAGCTGCTGCAGTCCCTGCCGGATTCTCGACTTCGTCGTGGAAAGCGGCGCACCCATAACAGCCGCTACTTCTCTCGCTTTCAATCCCTGAAAGTAATAAAGAATCAAAGCCTCGCTCTGCTTTGGATTCATGTTTTTCAGCTTTTCATACAGTATCCTGTTTATTTCACACTGCATCGTTTCTTCTTCTGCAGACGCTGCCGGATCGTCTTCCTGCATCGTCTCAGGCTTCTCACGCATTCTTCTCCGCAAAATATCACTGCAGCAGCTGCCTGCTATGGTATACAGATAATTCTGAAACTTTCCCGTATACTGATATTTATATACCGCTTTCACCAGCTTCAGAAAAATCTCCTGCACTGCATCTTCTGCATCCTGTTGGTTCCCAAGCCGCCGGTAGCAATACGCGAAGATGTGCCCGTAATATTTTCGTGTCAGCTGTTCAAACGCAGCTGTATCGCCGTCCTTGATTTTACGAATCAGCAAATAATCTTCCAAGGCGGAGCGCTCCTTTCTCATCTTTTCTCATAAGTAATAACGCAGAAACTGTGCAAAAAGATTTAACCGATGAAAAAAAAGCAGGAATCGTTTCACTCCTGCTCTTTTCTGTTTCAGGTTAAATCACCCGCACTTTTTTCTTCTGCTTCTTTTTAAACTGATACATATTATTGTCAGCAGTTTCTTTGACCTTCAGAACATTATCGCCCTTTACAAACGATGCCGAGCCAACAGATACATATGGCATCATTTTCAAGGTCTCTCTTCGGAGATTCAACTCCTTTATCAGCATTCTATAGCAGCTTTCTTCCTCCGCTTCAGCATTCAGCAGAACACAGAATTCGTCTCCGCCAATCCGGTAACAGAACCCAGCCTTCGAATAGGCTTTTTTAATGCAGTCTGCAATTTCCTTCAGACACCGGTCTCCCGTCAGATGACCGTAATTATCATTGACCTGTTTGAAATCATCCACATCAAAAACAATCAGCGTCATGTCTCTGGATAATGACGAAGTCTTGTTCAGATAGCTTTTCTGGTTCAGCAATCCGGTCAGTTCATCCAACTGCTGCCACATTCCATTACAGTAAATAAAAAACAGAATTGAAAGAAGCGATACGCATAACCAGGTAACATGAATCTCCGGAAAAAATACCTGTATTGTTGTACATGCCAGCAGGAATGCCGCAATCAGATAAAGACTGTTCTTGCTTTTGTTCTGATACTTTCCGGCAATGAAAATTGTCATAACAAGAAGATAGATAATGCTGAAAAAATACACAGCCGGATATATCCAGAAAGAGTCCCCTCTCATATACTGATTGTTCTCATCAACGTAAAACACAATCCTGCACGGGAAAGCGGCTGCGAGAAACAGAAGATATGCACCTTCTGCCAAAAACGCAAATTTTGTACTTCGGTTCTTATCAAAGGCAGCAGCGAGGAAGATCGCAACTGCCGGTGTCAACCCGAATCCAAGATAGTTTGCAATAATACTGATCCAGCGAAATGATGACGAACTGTTATCGGCGACAACCGTTATAACTTCCAGAGCTGAAATCATCATAATGAGAAGAAACGAACGGATAAACCATTTTTTCTGCTGCATGTTCAGTGTTTCATTGCACTTTGTCAGAATCGACATGATTCCCAGAACAAAGATATCTATTATGGAAATAATCAAAAAGTAGTAGTCCATTTCATCACCGTTTCCCCGCTTTCTCCTGTACCAGCAGCGCGATGCACTCCGTATGCTTCGTCATCGGGAAATTATCGAACGGTTTCAGATACTTGCAGTGATAGCCGTAATACTCCATATATTTCAGATTTTCCACGAGAGTCTTCGGATTGCAGGAAATATAGATGATCTCCGGCACGCCGTAGCTGATGATCTTATCCAGAGCCTTCGGCTGAATACCCACCCGCGGCGGATCCACCACGATGACGTCAGGCTTTTCCGAAACATTCTGAAGCACCTCAAACACATCACCGGCCAGAAAGCTGCAGTTAGTCAGTCCATTGGCAGCCGCATTTTCCTTCGCCGCTTCCACCGCTTCTTCTACCAGCTCAATCCCAAGAACCTTTGCTGCCCGCAGAGCCAGCACCTGACTGATGGTGCCTGTGCCGCAGTACAGGTCGAAAGCAGACTTGCCCTCAAAGGAGTCCACCAGTGCCAGAGCCTCGGAATACAGCCGTTCCACTGCCTCCACATTGGTCTGGAAGAAAGAAAACGCACTGACCCGGAAGGTCAGCCCCAGGATCTTTTCCACATAATAGTCTCTGCCCCAGAGTACCTTCAGATTCTGACAGATCACCGCATCCGCAAAACTGTCGTTGAAGGTCCGCAAAACTCCGACCAGTGTATTTTGCAAAGAAAGGCTCTGCAGCATGGATACAAATTCCTCCTCCGCAAAACCCGGCTCCGAAGACGTAACCACATTGACCAGCAGCTCCCCGGTCCGCACGCCCTTTCGAATAATCAGGTTGCGCATGAGGCCTTTATGGGTCCGCTTATGATACGGTTTATACCCCCGCTCCCTGCAGAACTCCAGCACCGCCGCCAGAATCAAATTGAAATCCGGATCCACCAGCTGGCACTGGTCCACAGTAACGATGGACATGAAATTTTTCTTTCTGTGCATGCCCAGGGTCATTTCACCGTCTTTGACGAAGTCGCCAAAGGTGTACTCCATTTTATTCCGGTAGCCATACTGAGACGGACAGCCCTCGATGGGATCAATTCTGTCCGGCGTCACCTGCTTTGCTTCCAGCAGTCTGCGGACTTCCTTTTCTTTTTCGGCAAGCTGCGTCTCGTAAGGCACACCCTGGTGAATACATCCTCCGCAAAATTCACAATGCGAACATTTCTCAACCATGCTGGTGTTTTCGGCGGTCGTGGCTTCCTCTATTTTAAAATCTTCCATATTTTTCGTAAAACTCCTTCTTGTACTCTAAGAACCGATCTTCTTCAATGGCCTCCCGGATATTTTTCATCATGTTCACCAGGAAATGCAGGTTATGATTAGACAGCAGCATGGCTGACAGCATCTCATCTGCCTTGAACAGATGGCGCAGATATGCCTTCGAATAGTTTCTGCAGGTGTAGCAGTCACATTCCGTATCCAGAGGTTCCCAGTCCCGCTCGTATTTTGCATTCTTAATATTGACCCGTCCATGAGACGTCATGGCCAGACCGTGACGGGCGATGCGGGTCGGAAGAACGCAGTCAAACATGTCGATGCCTCGTTCTACACCTTCGAAAAGATAGTCCGGGCTGCCCACTCCCATGAGATACCGTGGCTTGTCCGTCGGCAGGTATTCCACGCAGTCATCCAGAATATCCAGCATCAGTTCCTTCGGCTCGCCTACAGACAGCCCGCCGATGGAATACCCGGGCAGATCCATATCCACCACTTCCTCGGCACTCTGCTTTCGCAGATCCTTATACATTCCACCCTGCATGATGCCAAAAAGTGACTGGCGTTCCCAGTCCTGATGATAATCCTTACAGCGTTTCAGCCAGCGTGTGGTCCGCTCCAGTGAGTCCTTCACATATCGCCGGTCGGCCGGATACGGTGCACATTCGTCAAATGCCATCATAATATCGGAACCCAGCGCATTCTGAATCTCAATGGATTTTTCCGGTGTCAGAAGATGTGCGGAACCATCGATATGTGAGCGGAATTTCACACCTTCTTCTGTGATTTTTCTCAGCTTTCCCAGGGAAAACACCTGGAATCCACCGCTGTCGGTCAGGATTGCACGGTCCCAGTTCATAAACTTATGCAGACCGCCTGCTTCCCGGACGATTTCGTGGCCGGGACGAAGATACAGATGATAGGTGTTTGAAAGAATGATCTCCGCGCCCATCTCCTTTACTTCTTCCGGACGCATGGCTTTCACTGTTGCCTGGGTGCCCACCGGCATGAAAACCGGTGTCTGAATATCCCCGTGAGGCGTGTGAACCACGCCCCGTCTGGCCCGGGTACGGCTGTCTGTCTTCATCAAATCGTATGTTACTGCATGTTTCATATTTTTTTTCGCGCCGGTGATTCCTGCGGCGCCCTCCTTATATGCATAGTTAGCTATAGTATAACAAAACCCCGCAGAAATTTCCACGGGGTTTTCTGTATTTTCAATGATTCCTCGCGGTTTTGCGGAACTGCGCCTGCGAAACCCTATTCTGCAGGCTTCATGGAAAGTTCGCTGAGCACAATGCCGGCAAGGGCAGTTTCCAGAATATCATACATCTGCTCGATTTTTTCCAGCGGCATGTATTCATCGGTCTGATGACACTTATCTTCCATCTCCGGGAAGATCGGTCCGTAGCTGACCATATTCGGCATAGCTTTGCAGTAGGAAGCACCATAGTCCAGTACAAACTGCGCTTCCTGCTCTGTCACTGTTTCATAGGCTCTTGCCAGTTCCTTCAGGAACGGTGCCTCTCTGCTGACGAATACAGCCGGCAGGAAATCTTCATAAATGATTTCTCCGCCCAGCTTTGCGGCCATGGTTTCGAAGGCAGTTCTGATTTCCTCTCTGGATGTAGTGTAGGCAAATCTGCAGTTCACCAGAACTTCCACTCCTTCTTCTGTGTTTTTGATCACAGATGGCGTAAACATGTTCTTATGAATGTATTCGCCCTTGTAATATTCTTCTTTCTTTTCAATACCCAGCGCCTGACCAACGAAATCACTGAAGTAATCATACATCATATTCAGTACCCGGCTGCAGGTATTTTCACCGATTTCATGGTTGTTCTGCAGCTCTTCTTTCATCAGAAAGACTGCGTTGATTCCCTTATCCGGCAGACAGGAATGGGTCGCTTTTCCCTGTGTTTTCACCGTTTCTCCATTGCTCAGGGTCACAGTGCAGCTTTCCGGCACCACATTGGATGCGACACCGGCATCGATGGAACGGATCATTGGAAGATCAGACGGCTTTTCATCTCCATATGGAAAACGCAGACCGATGTCATAGTATCCCTTTTCCACGTTTCCAATCGGGAAATATCCGTCCGGTGTAAAACTGTAATCCGGAAGAGGGTATTTTTCCACATATGCATTCATATCGGTCCATTCCACTTCTTCCTGGGTTCCGATAATCATGCGAACTTTTTTTCTCAAAGGCCGTCCGCAGTCTTTCACAGCTTTCATAGCATACAGGGCTGCCATAGCAGGGCCCTTATCATCCAGCACACCTCGTCCGTATACTTTGCCGTCCTTCACAGTTATATCGAAAGGAGCCACGGTCCATTGGTCTGCATCGCCGATGTCGACCACATCCAGATGGACAAGAATACCGACGGTTTCCGTGCCTTCTCCCATCTCGACGATACCGATCTGTCCGTCCAGCAGTTTCTCTGCGTGCAGTCCCAGTCTTTCAGCGGTATCCAGAAAATAGTCCAGTGCTTTTTCCACCTGTTCCTTCTCCGAAGACACGCTTGGGATCTGAATCAGTCCTTTCAGGTCTTCCAGAAATTGTTCTCTGATTTTCGTTTCCATAAAATGCTCCTTACTATTCTCCTTCTGTGTATTCATTCAATAAACATGGCATCGCCGTAACTGAAAAACCTGTACTGCTCTTTCACTGCGATCTCATACACCCGGAGGATATCTTCCCGGTTGTACAATGCAGAAATCAGCATGAGGAGCGTGGATTTCGGCAGGTGGAAATTCGTGATCAGAGATCGGATGATCTTGAATTCATATCCGGGATAGATAAAGATTCCGGTGGAACCGGAGCCTGCCTGAACCAGCCACTTTCCTGTGGTTTCATCAAATGCGGCAGCACTTTCCACCGTTCTGGTGGATGTGGTTCCGACAGAAACGATTCGTCCGCCTGCCAGGATAGTGTTATTTATTGTATCTGCCGCTTCCTCACTGATATAATACTCTTCGAAATGCATATGATGCTCTTCGATGTTCTCTACTTTTACAGGACGGAATGTGCCAATGCCTACATGAAGCGTAACATAAGCAATCTTCACTCCCATATCCCGCACTTTTTCCAGAAGTTCTTCTGTAAAATGCAGCCCTGCCGTCGGTGCGGCTACAGAACCTTCTTCTTTGCAGTAAACGGTCTGATACCGGTCCTTATCCTCGCTGTTATTATCTCTCTCGATATATGGCGGAAGCGGCATCTCTCCCAGTTCCTCCAGACGTTCCATAAAAATACCCTCATACCGGAACTCCACAATCCGCGTTCCGTCTTCACCGTAATCTTTTACGGTAGCCTTGAACAGTTTCTCTTCGGAAAATGAAACGCTGTCTCCGATCTTCAGTCTCTTTCCCGGACGTACCATAGTTTCCCATGTATCTCCCTGGATCCGCTTGATCAGCAGGAATTCAATCTTCGCTCCGGTTCCTTCCTTTACGCCGAAAAGACGTGCCGGCAAAACCTTGGAATTATTCAGTATCAGACAGTCATCCGGTCTCAGGTACTCTAAAATATCATAGAAATGTCTGTGTTCCACGCTGCCGTCCCTTCTGTGGACCACCATCAGCCGACAGCCATCCCGTGTTTCGGATGGGGTCTGGGCGATCAGTTCTTTCGGCAGCTCATAATCAAAATCATTGATATGCATGAATTCTCTTATTCCTCTCTGTCTCCGGGCATTTCCAGTCCCAGATGTTTATATCCCAGGGAAGATACCATACGTCCCTTCTGTGTGCGGTAAAGAAGGCCTGCCTGAATCAGATATGGTTCGGAAGAATCTTCGATGGTGACCCGTTCTTCACCGATGGATGCAGCAATGGTGTCGATTCCCACCGGTCCTCCGTGAAACCGTTCAATAATGGCGCGAAGAATCTCTCTGTCAATCCGTTCCAGTCCCAGTTCATCCACACCCAGGGCTTCCAGTCCCTCTCTGGTAATATCAATGGTAATTATACCATTTCCGCGCACCTGTGAAAAGTCCCTGATTCGTTTCAGCATACGGTTTGCCACACGTGGTGTTCCCCGGGATCTTCTGGCCATTTCCGTCAGTGATTCATCATCCGCTTCCACATGCAGAATACTTGCGGTTCGAGCCAGGATCTGTTTCAGTTCTTCCGTAGTATACATCTCAAACTTGCTGATGACGCCAAACCGGTCACGCAGCGGTGCCGAAAGACTTCCAGCTCTGGTGGTGGCACCGATCAAAGTGAATTTCGCCAGATCCAGACGAATGGAACGGGCTGACGGGCCTTTTCCTATGACGATATCCAGAGCGAAATCTTCCATGGCGGAGTACAGTACTTCCTCCACGGAGCGATTCAATCTGTGTATCTCGTCAATGAACAGCACGTCATTTTCATTGAGGTTAGTCAGTATTGCTGCCAGATCTCCCGCTCTGCCGATGGCAGGTCCCGAAGTAATCTTGATATCCACTCCCAGTTCATTGGCAATAATCCCCGCCAGCGTAGTCTTTCCCAGTCCCGGCGGACCATAAAACAGCACATGGTCCAGCGGTTCACCCCGGAGCCTGGCCGCTTCAATGAAAATTTTCAGATTTTCCTTGGCGCTCTGCTGGCCGATATATTCGTCAAGATGCTGCGGCCGCAGATTCATCTCCTGCCGCATTTCTCCCTTCTGCATGCCTGCAGATGTAATCCGTTCTTTCTCCATCTATATCACTCCTAAAAGAGATGTTTCAGTGCTTTTTTAATATATTCCTCACAGGTCAGTCCGTCTTCCGTCACCTGAGAGATTGCACTGAAGGCCTCTGCCTTGGAATATCCCAGTGCCACCAGCGCATTGACAGCTTCTGTCCGGTCATCCGATGCAGGCAGTACCGCATCTGCCGCGCCGCCGCCCAGATCCGCCGGTCCATATCCATCATTCACTGCACCGCTCATCTTTCCGATCTTATCTTTCAGTTCAAGGATAAGCCGCTCCGCTGTTTTCTTTCCCACGCCGTTGGCCCGGCTGATCTCCTTTGCATCTTCAAACAAGATTGCACGTTTCAGTTCTGTCGGCTGCAGGGTGCTGAGAATCGACATGGCACCTTTGGCACCGATGCCGCTGACAGTAATCAGCAGTTCAAAAAGTTCCAGCGCTTCCCGGTTATGAAAACCGTACAGGCTGATATCATCTTCCTTTACTGCCATAGAGGTATACACCATGATTTCTTCGCCTTCCCCATACCTGTATAAAGGGGAGCCGACAGGAAGGAAAATTTCAAATCCTATGCCGGAAGATGTTTCTACGATAATGCTGTTCTCGAAGGTCATGGAATAGATTCCCTTTATATATCGTATCATTTTTTTCACCGCCTTTTTATTTGCCCATCAGCTGCCGGAGACGACTGCTGCCTGCTGAATGTCCGTGGCAGATGGCGGCAGCCAGTGCATCCGCCGTGTCATCCGGTTTCGGAACCTTCTCCAGATTGAGTATCGCCTTGACCATGGCCTGCACCTGCTTCTTGTCCGCCCTGCCATAGCCGACCAGTGCCTGCTTGATCTGCAGCGGCGTATATTCGCTGATCTTGAGATTTCCGTGGGCACATGCCAGAACTGCAACTCCTCTGGCTTCTCCTACCAGAATCGCAGTCTTGGCATTATTATTGAAAAACAGTTCTTCAATGGCTGCTTCCTCTGGCTGATATTTTTCTATAATGGCTCTCAGTTCATCATACAGAATGCGAAGCCGCTCCGGCATTTCCATATCTGCATCCGTCAGAATGGAACCATAATCTACCACAGAAAAACGGTTTCCGATTTTATCCAGAATACCGTACCCCAGAATGGCATACCCGGGGTCAATCCCTAAAATCCGCATACTCTACCTCAGTTCTTTGTTTATTTGTCCAGTCACAATGTCAGCCCTGCATATTTATCTTTTCCATTATATCACGAGAACATCTGTTTGTCCATATGATTTTATACCATAAAATGAATGGATTTATTCATTCTTTATTTACCATATGCCTTGGAAAAAATTCTCTGTTTTACTTGAAAATCAGCACATGATATGATAAAATTCACCTAAGTATGATTGTATGAGGAGGAGGAATAATATGCGATATTCCAGGCAGAACAAGATCATCGAACTGATTAATTCGTATGAAATTGATACCCAGGAAAAGCTTGCTTCCATGCTTCGCGAAAACGGATTTGAAGTGACGCAGGCAACTATTTCCAGGGACATCAAGGATCTGCAGCTGGTGAAGACCCTTTCCAGCAGCGGAAAGTACAAATATGCTCTGAACAAATCGAAGGATATGCCGGTTTCTGATCGTTTTGTAAAAATATTCAGAGAAACCATCACTTCCTTCGCAGCCTCCGGAAATCTGATTGTGGTCAAGACACTCTCCGGCTGCGCAGCAGCTGCAGGTGAAGCCATTGATAACAGCGGACTTCCACACATCATCGGCTCCATTGCCGGTGACAACACCCTGCTTCTGATCGCAGATTCCACAGAAGCTATTCCGGAAATCATGCAGGAGTTTCAGGATATGCTCCAGATGAGAGGAAAATAAAGCATGATACATCACATCAGCATTAAGAACTTTGCAATTATTGAACAAACGGAAATCGACTTTGCTGAAGGGCTGAATATCATCACCGGTGAAACCGGTTCCGGGAAATCTATCGTAATTGAAGCAATCAGTCTGGCTCTCGGCAGTCGGGCTGATTCTTCGTATGTAAGGACCGGAACCGACAAGGCTGTAATTCAGCTTTCCGGTGAACTGGACGGTGAAGAAATCCTTCTTACCAGAGAGATTTCCGCAGCCGGCAAGAATCTTTGCCGCTATAATGACGAGATCGTGACGCTGAACCGCCTGAACCAGATTGCACGAAGGCTGGCAGACATCCACGGGCAGTACGATAACCAGTCCCTTCTTAATCCGGACTATCATATTGTTCTGGTAGATGCTTACCGTCATGATGTCACAGACAGACTGAAGGAAGCTGTGCAGAAGGCATACAGCCAGTATGCACAGATACGATCTCAGCTCGGAAGTCTTCTTACCGCAGAGAAGGAAAACCGGCGCAAGCTGGACTTTCTCCGCTTCGAAGCCGATGAAATTGAGAAAGCGGCACTACGGTCCGGTGAGGACCAGGAACTGGAAGAAAGGATCTCTCTCCTGCAGAACAGCGAAAAGATTGTCGAAAATATTGAAAAATCTTACGGAGCGCTTTATGATTCTTCGCCATCCGTCATGGACGGACTTCGCGGTGCCATGCGATCTGTAGAGGAAATCGCCTCTTTTTCTTCGGATATCGGCGCTGTAAGTCAGGAATTCAGCGATGTCTATTACCGACTGGAAGATATATGCCGCAGCTTAAGAGATATAAAGGACCGTCTTACCTTCAATCCGGAGGAGCTGGACGATGCAATCAGCCGTCTGGAACTGATCAACAGCATGAAAAAGAAGTATGGAGACTCCATCGAAGAAGTGCTGCAGTACTTTGATTCCATTTCGGCCCAGATTGCCGTAATAGAAAACTTCGAAACCAATAAGGCTTCTCTGGAGCAGGAACTGAAAACAACAGCCGCAGCCCTGCGCCGAGCCTGTGCCGAACTGACAGATGCAAGAAAAGAATCCGCTGCACAGCTTTCTGACTGTATTCAGAAAGAACTCGTGGATCTGAATTTCTCCGATGCACAGTTGGAGATTCGTATTCTTCCCATGGAAAAACCAACAGAAAACGGCATGGATCAGGTCGAAATCCTGATTACGACCAACCGGGGCGAGCCGCTGAAACCGCTGACCCGGGTTGCATCCGGCGGAGAAATGTCCCGTATCATGCTTGCATTCAAAAACGTCATCAGTTCTTATGATAACATACCGACACTGATCTTCGATGAAATTGATACGGGAATCAGCGGAATTACCGCCAGTATCGTAGGTCGTAAGCTCAAAGAGATCTCCAGATCCAGGCAGATTCTGTGTATCACCCATCTGCCTCAGATTGCAGCCTGTGGGGATCATAACTACAGGATTCATAAAGAATCGGATGATACCAGTACCTACACCCGTGTGGAAGCACTGAATCCAGAGGAAACGGTCCGGGAAATTGCCCGTCTTCTCGGCGGTGCCACCATAACCGAAACTACACTGGAAAATGCCCGCGAACTCATAGCAGGAAACAGCTTATAGAAAATAACCCCGAGAGGATCTGTTCTTCTAAAGTGAACCAGATCCACCGGGGTGTTTTTTTATTATATTATGCTGCTTCTGCTCGGACTCTCTACATCAGTTTCCTGAACAGAGCCTTCAGGTCTTCTACATTTGTATCCTTCGGGTTGCCGGGTGCACAGGCATCTGCAAAGGCGGATTCTGCCAGAAACTGCAGATCTTCTTCTTTCAGAGCTTCCAGTTTCGTAGGAATTCCCACATCAATAGATAACTGCTGTACAGCGTCTACGGCAGCTTTTCTGTACTCTTCTACAGACATTTCATCAACACCCTTTACACCCATGGCCCGGGCAATTTCTCTGTACTTTTCACCGGTACATTCTGCATTGTATTCCATGACAATTGGAAGCATCATTGCACAGGCAACGCCATGCGGTGTATCATAAACTGCACCAAGTGTATGGGCCATGGAATGTGCTATTCCAAGACCTACGTTTGAGAATCCCATTCCTGCGATATACTGCCCCAGCGCCATACCGTCACGGCCTTCTTTTTCATTGGCAACAGCACCTCTTAAGGATTTTCCGATAATCTCTATGGCCTTCAGGTGGAACATATCTGTCATTTCCCAGGCAGCCTTGGTGGTGTACCCTTCAATGGCATGTGTCAGTGCATCCATGCCGGTAGAAGCGGTCAGTCCTTTTGGCATGGAGGACATCATATCCGGATCAACGACAGCAATAATCGGCATATCATGCGGATCCACACATACAAACTTTCTCTTTCTTTCCACATCCGTAATCACATAATTGATTGTTACTTCCGCTGCAGTTCCTGCAGTCGTCGGAACTGCGATGATCGGAATACATGGTTTGGCAGTAGGTGCTACACCCTCCAGACTTCTGACATCCTCAAACTCCGGATTGGTAATGATAATGCCGATGGCCTTGGCTGTATCCATGGAGGATCCGCCGCCGATGGCAACGATATAATCTGCATCTGCTGCTTTAAACGCATCCACACCATGCTGCACATTTTCAATGGTCGGATTGGCCTTGATATCAGAATAAATCTCATATGCAAGCCCTGCTTCATCCAGAACTGCCGTTACCTTTCCGGTTACGCCGAATTTGATCAGATCCGGATCAGAGCATACGAATGCTTTCTTAAATCCTCTTGCCTTTGCTTCTGTTGCGATCTCTCTGATTGCACCAGATCCATGATAGGATGTTTCATTCAACATGATTCTGTTTGCCATTTTTTCTCCTTTCGTTGCGTCCACTTTTCAGGGATATTGTCTGTTGTTTGCTTATTATAATACTATTTATCCATGTCTGTCATTTTCAAATCCCATTTCGAAAGATCTGTATGCAGCAGTTCGTGCGCCTTATGTGATAACGGCTCACCCAGAAATTCCTGATAGGTTCTCTGTACTGCTGTGTTTTCGTGAGAGAATCGAATCGGATTGTTTACATCCAGACCATACAGCTTCTTTCCTCGTGCTTCAGCAGCTTCGATTCCTTCT
>JAQXSU010000191.1 GCA_029219125.1 Bacillota bacterium | reverse complement strand
GGAATGCTTACACTGTCTGCAATTTTCTCGTAATGGGCGATCATGCCGATTTCCGTACATTTATTGTAATATGGAGTGACCACCAGAATACCGTCGGCTCCGGCAGCTTCGATCTCTCGGGACAGATCCAGTGTGAAGCGGGTGTTGTTGCTGCCGGTGCCGGCCAGTACGGGAACACGCCCCTTTACCAGATCTGCCACAAACCGGGTCAGCTGAACTCGTTCTTTTCCGGATAAAGTCGATGCTTCTCCTGTGGTTCCACAGACCACCAGTGCGTCCACACCCTCTTTGATCTGCCACTCTACCAGCTTTCCCAGTGTCACGTAATCAATTTTTCCGCCCCGGAAGGGAGTCACCAGTGCGGTTGCTGTACCAGTAAAAATAGCCATCGTTTCACCACCTTTCAAATTATTATATTCCGATGAGTGGATTTTGTTGAAAAACCAATGGAAAAGTGGTACAATAAATTGTTAAAGACACGAAGAATATGAACGAGAGGAGCTAGAAAAGAGATGTCAGAGAAATTAAGAGTAGGTATTCTGGGCGGAACCGGTATGGTCGGTCAGAGATTCATTTCGTTGCTTGCGGATCACCCATGGTTTGAAGTCGTGACCATTGCGGCCAGTGCCAGAAGTGAAGGGCAGACCTATGAGGAAGCGGTTGCAGGCAGATGGAAGATGGATACACCGATTCCGGAAGCGGTAAAGGGCATCCGTGTTATGAACGTCAATGATGTAGAGAAGGTTGCCGCAACCGTTGACTTCGTTTTCAGCGCCGTAGATATGACGAAAGAAGAAATCAAAGCCATCGAAGAAGCTTATGCAAAGACGGAAACTCCGGTGGTATCTAATAACAGTGCACATCGCTGGACACCGGACGTGCCGATGGTGATTCCTGAAATCAATCCGGAGCATTTCCAGGTCATCGAAGCACAGAAGAAGCGTCTGGGCACCACCCGCGGCTTTATCGCTGTGAAGCCGAACTGTTCCATCCAGAGCTATGTGCCTGCATTGAATGCATGGAAGGAATTCGAACCGTACGAGTGCGTAATCACTACATATCAGGCGATTTCCGGCGCAGGAAAGGACTTCAAGGCATGGCCGGAAATGGTGGAGAATATTATCCCATACATCGGCGGAGAGGAAGAAAAGAGTGAACAGGAACCGCGGCGGATCTGGGGTCATGTGGATGAAGAAGCTGGTGTAATCGTGAAGGCGGAAGAGCCGGTGATCACTTGCCAGTGCCTCCGTGTGCCGGTACTGAACGGTCATACTGCAGCCGCTTTCGTGAAGTTCAGAAAGAAACCGACGAAGGAGCAGCTCATCGAAAAGCTGGAAAGCTACAGAGGCTTCCCGCAGGAAGAAAAGCTTCCGATGGCACCGGAACAGTTCATCAAGTACTTTGAAGAAGACAACCGTCCGCAGGTAAAGGCTGACGTGGACAGGGACAAAGGCATGGGTATCTCCATCGGCCGTCTCAGAGAAGATACCGTATATGATTATAAATTTGTCGGACTTTCACATAATACTATCAGAGGAGCTGCCGGCGGCGCTATTCTCTGTGCGGAAACCCTGAAAGCCAAAGGGTATATTACAAAGAAATAACAGGAAGGCGGCAGACGGAGTCCTGTGCAGGGCTTCCTTCCTGCCGCCTGCCATTCTGTGAGTAGAAAGGAAAGAGATTATGACATATTTCGAAGCGGTCATTCTGGGCCTGGTACAGGGCCTGGCAGAATTTCTGCCTATCAGCAGTTCAGGACATCTGGCACTGCTGCAGCAGTTTTTCGGTATCGATGAAACCAAAGTACTGTTGTTTGCGGTCATGCTTCATGTGGGAACACTGATTTCTGTGTTCATCGTGTACTGGAAAGATATCTGGGAGCTGATTGTGGAACTCTGCCTGACCATAAAAGATCTGTGCACCGGAAAGGGCCTTCGACTTGATGAACGTCCCGTGAGAAAGCTTGGCGTCCTGATTATCATTGCGACCATTCCGACGGGAATCATTGGTGTGCTGGGAGGAGACTTTTTCGATTCTCTGTACACTTCCATCATTCCCATCGGTGTGGGTCTGATTATCACAGGCTTTCTGCTTGTCATGGCAGAACGGATGGGAAGCTCCAGCAGGGGGCTGGAGAAGATGAATTTCCGCAACGCATTTTTCATCGGACTGGTGCAGGGGATCGCCATCTGTCCGGGGATTTCCCGGTCCGGTTCCACACTGTTCGGCAGTCTGATCTGCAATCTGGATCGGAAATTTGCAGTGAAGTTCGTATTCCTGATTTCCATTCCGTCCATCCTGGGTTCTGCAGTGATGGAACTTCCGGATGCCATTAAAGCAGGTGTTACTGCAGCAGAAGCAGGCCCTGTCATTGTGGGCATGCTGGTGGCAGCGGTATCCGGTCTGGTGGCAATCAAGACCATGATTAAAATTGTTTCAGATAAAAAATTAAGCTATTTTTCTTATTATGTATGGGTTGTAGGTGCCTTCGTAGTACTGCTGGGCATTTTCGGACCTATGCTCGGGATTGCAGGTATGTAACCGGAGGATATGATTCATGGCGGAAGCGAAAAGAAAACCGGGCAGACCGCCCGGATCCAAAAATAAAAATACTGCTGCCGGTACGAAAAGCAGCGGCGGTTCCGGCAGCCGAGGCAATAAGAACGGAGATTCCAAAGCGAAGGCCCGCGTGCAGGAAATTCAGGCTGAGCGCAAGGCTGACAAGCGGGTCATGGATGAGATCTGGTCCATTATTGCCATTGCCATCGGCATATTTCTGATTGTAGCTACATTTTCGGGAGGGGCCGGCCAGTTCGGCGAAATGATCGGAAACGGACTGAAGGGAATTCTGGGAGCCATTGCGTATGTTTTCCCATTCTACATCATTCTGTACGGCGTACTGCTTTTCGCGAAAAAGACCGTACATATTTCACTGAAGTCCGGCGCGCTGATTTTCATCATTCTTCTGATGATGACCATCATGAATTCTGTCCGTTTCATTGATGTGAAGGCAATCGAACTGACATGGCAGGCCATGAAGGCATTCTATACCACCGGGGTACATCTGACCAGCGGCGGCTTCATCGGTATGATTTCGGCATCTTTCCTGATCAAATGGCTCGGAGTAGTAGGATGCTGGATTTTCGCTGTGGTCGTCACATCGATTGCGCTGCTTCTTCTGATCAATACACCGGTTTCCCGGCTTATCACCAAAATCAGCGATAAAATGGAAGAACGCCGGCTGCTGAAGGAGCATGCCCATCTGGACTACATGAGCGAGGATGAACAGGGCATTCAGGTTGCCATGGAAGAACTGGCACCGAAGAAACTCCCGTCCAAACGGCAGAAAAAAGTGCTGAACAGCAGTGTTCTGGAGGATAAGGAAGATATTTCTTCTCAAAATCCATCCGCCCGGCCTGTTTCTGCGGATTCAGGGATTATGTCCGGTGAAGGGATTGTTTCCCAGCCGGAGATCATCATCTCCGGCAATATCCAGGAAGAAGAATCTCCGGCAGAAGCGCCTGAGATTCCGAAACGGGAGTATATCCCGCCAAGCCAGGTGGAGCCTCTGAATCAGGAAAAAAAGAACAGCATCCTGAAGTATATGAGCGATGACAGCCTGTTCGGCAGGAAGCCGTCCAATTCCATGGGACTGGAGAACAAGGCTGATTATGGAGCAGGCTTTGGTCTGGATGGGATGCCGGCAGGCAGCGGTGCTTCCGGTACAACAGGCCTCACCGGTCTGACCGGACTGGCAGGGACTGATTCTCTGGATGCCGGTCATGTGGATGGGGATATTCGGGAAGAAATCAGCCCGGTATCCGGAAGCAACCGGTTTATCAACCGCAGCGGACAGAAAATCGATCCGGGTGCGCCGACATCTGCTGCGTCATCAATACCGACTGAAGGCGGCGGGACGCCGGCGGCAGAACTGCAGCCGAAACTGACCAATAAGGAAGCCCGGGAGGCCATGCTGACCACAGAGGAGCTGGATCAGGCAGCCAAACCGGTAAAGGTATATCATAAGCCGCCTCTGGATCTGCTGACGCGGTCTGCCGGTGGTGCGAAAACCAACAGCAAGCTTCTGCAGGCCAAGGCCATGAAGCTGGAAGAGACCCTGAAGAATTTCCATGTGGATGCCAGAGTGGTACAGGTGACACAGGGACCAACTGTGACAAGATACGAAATTCAGCCGGCAGTGGGCGTGAAAGTCAGCAGCATTGTAAGGCTTGCGGACGATATTGCACTGAACCTGGAAGCCAGAAGCATTCGAATTGAAGCACCGATTCCGGGAAAGGCAGCGGTTGGCATTGAAGTGGAAAATGATGCGGTTTCCATGGTGAAACTGCGGGATATCATTGATTCGAAACCATTCCAGAGTGCGAAATCCAAGATTACCTTCGCAGTGGGCAAGGATATCAGCGGAAATGCCATCGTGGCAGATCTGAAGTCCATGCCTCATCTTCTGATTGCCGGTTCTACCGGATCCGGTAAGTCGGTCTGCATCAACAGTATCATTCTGAGTCTGCTGTATAAGGCCACACCGGATGAAGTGAAGCTGATTCTGGTGGATCCGAAGGTGGTGGAACTGGGGAACTATAACGGAATTCCGCACCTGCTGATTCCGGTGGTCACCGACCCGTCCAAGGCTGC
>JAQXSU010000190.1 GCA_029219125.1 Bacillota bacterium | reverse complement strand
GTGCGGCTGCTCCGCCGCCTTCTGAAAGAGGGCATGCCCGTCAACCGGGCCATTGAGACCGTCAACCGGCATATGGAACAGGAAAAGAATGAGGTTTTTGCCACGCTGGATCTGGTGATACTGGATCTGGAGCGAGGAATGGCCGTGTTCTATAAACAGGCCGCCGCGCCGTCTTTTGTGGTGCGCGGCGGCCGCCTGATGTGAATTCAGCAGCCGGCCCTGCCGGTGGGCATCGTGCCGGCGGTAAAGCTGGCACGGGTCAGCCTGCCATTGTCGCCGGGAGATACCATCATCCTGATGTCCGACGGCATCTATGACAGCGGCAGACGAAGCTGGGTGGGCAGATATCTTACATCGCTGATAGACGATGAAATTGAAAGCGGACGGCAGTATGGGCCGCGGCAGCTGGCAGACCGGATTTTGGGGGAAGCCATCCGACAGTACAGAGGCAGAACAGCAGACGACGCCACCGTGGCGGTAGTGCGCCTCCGGTGAAATATACGAGAAAAAATGAAAAACAAAATTTTGCAGACAATCAGAAAACAGCAGCTGCTGGAAAAGGGAATGCACATCGTGGTGGGCCTGTCAGGCGGGCCTGATTCGCTGTGCATGTTTGACGTGCTTTGTAATATGGCCCAGGAGTGGGATCTGAAACTGTATCCGGTTCATGTGAACCATAAGTTCCGGCCCGGGGCGGCAGAAGAGGATCAGGATTTTGTGGAGAAGTTCTGCCAGGCGGCCGGATGGCCGTGCAGAACCTTTGTCTATGACTGCACGACCATCGCCCGGCAGGAGAACCTGACCCCGGAGGAAGCCGGCCGGAAGGTGCGCTACGAGGCCTTCCGCCAGACCGCAGAGGAGATCGCCGCTGCACCATGCAGGGCGGCGAGCCGTCCGAGTCCGGACAATGCGGCGGGGCAGCCGCATCCGGACATCGCCGCGGGCAAGCCGCGCCCTGCCGGAGCACCATGCGGCGCGTCGGCGGGCCAGATGCCGGCACCCGCACAGCAGGCGCCGGTGCCGCGGGAGCAGATCGCCATCGCCGTGGCCCAAAACGCGCAGGATCAGTGTGAAACCATCCTCTTCCGGCTTTTGCGGGGCAGCGGGCCGGATGGGATGGCAGGCATTGCCTATAAACGATATGACGAAGGAGGCTTCGCCGTCATCCGCCCGCTGCTGGATGTAAGCCGTGAAGAAATCGAAGCATACTGCAGAGAGCGGGGGCTGACGCCGAGACGGGACCACACCAACGAGGAGACGGTCTATATGCGGAACCGGATCCGGCTGGAACTGATTCCGTACCTGCAGGAACATTTCAACCCGAACATTATCGAGACGGTGAACCGGCTGGGACGAGCCGCCGCCGCCGATAAGGACTACCTGACCCGTCAGGCAGATGTGGTGCTTTCCGGTGGCCAGGCGGATGTGGTGCTTTCCGACCATCCGGCTGATGGACCGGCGGCCAGCCTGCAGATCGAAACCCTGCGGCAGCTTCATCCGGCGGTCCGGATGCGGGTCTATCAGAAGGCCGCGAAGGAGGCCGGTCTGAAAGAGGGGCTGACGGCGGCCCACCTGGATGGAATTGACCAGATCGTTCACGGCGACAGCCCGTCGGCCCGGTGGGAGCTGCCGGACGGATTTACTGCGCAGCGTATCTATGACCGGCTAACCATGGAAAAAGATGAAGCAGCACTGCCGCAGGGCAGGCTGCGGGTCTTCACGGAGCCGGCGGTGTCGACCACCGGGCAGGATGTTCCGGCGGCAGGCGGCTTTGATTCCGGCGGGTGCGATGCCGCCGGGAACCGGCTGCAGGCCAGATTTTCCCTGAATGCACTGAAAGCCGTATACGGAGAGGACGTGCCGGGCAAAATTATTTTGCGCAGAAGAAAAGCAGGCGACTTCATGACCATCGCCACGGGCGGGGGCCTGCATCGGAAGAAACTGCAGGATCTGCTGGTGGACATGAAGGTGCCGAAAGCCGAGAGAGACCGGCTGCAGGTGGCGGCCATCGGAAGCGAGATTTTGTGGATTTTGCCGGGGGAAAAAGAAAAAACCGGAAACCTTGGAAAAAAAGGCCGTTTTTCTGCCGGATACCGGACGGTTTCTGCGGGTTTTGAAGGGCCGGAGGATATAATTGTCCTTGAATATTTGTGCTGAATATGGTAGAATGAATAAGATTATTTGTGATAGAAAAACAAGTTTCCTTTCCTGCAGACGCCGGACTTTGTGGGTAGCGGCTGAACCGGCCGGGCTGGCCGAGAGGATGGAAAGGGACGAAAGGGGAGTATCGTGAAAAAAAACTTTGCTAAGAATATTGGCATTTATCTGGCACTTTTCGCAGTTGTGCTGATGGTGGCATTCTTCTATAAAGGCGCGGACGCGGATCAGGTGTCCGTGAAGGAGGTGCCGCTGTCCCAGTTCGTGCAGTATCTGGATAAAGAACAGATTTCAGAGATCAATTTTACAGATACCAAGCTGACCGGTAAGATCAGCGACAAGGAGTATGTGTACGCCTATATCAACACCACCGTGGAGTGGATGACCATCTACGATGAGTATGTATGGCCGCAGGAAAAAGAAGGCAAGATCAAGATGGAAAGCGATGCGCCGAACAACGGCTCCGTGTTCCTGAATCTGCTGCCGACCATTATCATGGTCATCGCGCTGATTTTCCTGTTCTACTTCATGATGAATCAGGGCGGAAACGGGAAGGCCTTCCAGTTCGCCAAGTCCCGGGCGAAGATGATCAAGGGCGGCGACAAGAAGGTGACCTTCAAGGATGTGGCCGGTCTGGAGGAAGAAAAACAGGAGCTGGAGGAGGTCGTGGACTTCCTGAAGGATCCGAGAAAATACCGGGAGCTAGGAGCCCGGATTCCGAAAGGCATTTTGCTGGTTGGTCCTCCGGGAACCGGCAAAACCTACATTTCCAAGGCTACTGCCGGTGAGGCGGGGGTTCCGTTCTTTACCATTTCCGGTTCGGACTTCGTGGAAATGTTCGTCGGCGTGGGTGCGTCCCGCGTTCGTGACCTGTTCGATCAGGCCAAGAAGAACGCGCCTTGTATCGTATTCATCGACGAAATCGATGCAGTGGGCCGCAAGCGTGGCGCCGGCATCGGCGGCGGCCATGATGAAAGAGAGCAGACCCTGAACCAGCTGCTGGTGGAGATGGACGGATTCGCAGAGAATTCCGGCATCATCATTCTGGCAGCGACCAACCGTCCGGATGTACTGGACCCGGCACTGCTGAGACCGGGCAGATTCGACAGACAGATCGTAATCGGCATTCCTGATGTGAAGGGCCGTGAGGAAATCATCAAGGTTCACGCAAAGAACAAACCGCTGGCAGATGATGTAACGCCAAAGGTTCTGGCCAGAAGAACCATGGGCTCCACCCCGGCGGACCTGGAAAACATTCTGAACGAAGCGGCATTGATTACGGCCCGCAGAAACGGCCGATTCATCCGCATGGAAGAAATCGAAGAAGCAATCCGCAAGGTGCAGATGGGACCTGCAAAGAAATCAAAAGTTGTATCGGACGAAGAAAAGAAGCTGACCGCCTATCATGAAGCAGGTCATGCAATCGTCGCAAGAGCGCTTCCGAAGCATATGCCGATCCATGAGGTTACCATTATCCCGAGAGGCAGAGCCGGCGGATATACCATGTACCTTCCGGAAGATGACAATATGTTCGATACGAAGGGATCCATGTACAACCATATCGTTTCCTGCATGGGCGGTCGTGTTGCCGAGAAACTGAAGCTGGATGATATCTCCATCGGTGCATCCGGCGACATCAAGCAGGCAACCTCCATTGCAAGAGAAATGGTAACAAAATACGGATTCAGCGAAAAGCTGGGTGCTGTGAATTATGGCGGGGATGATGAAGTGTTCCTGGGAAATGATTTCACAGCCCATAAAAACTATTCCGAATTCACCGCACAGGAGATCGACCTGGAAATCAAACGCATCATCGACGAGGCGTACCAGGAAGCTACCAGAATTCTTACCGAGCACGATGAAACGCTGGAACGGGTTGCCAGAGCACTGCTGCTGGTGGAAACCATCGACGGCGAGCAGTTTGAAGACCTGTATGCCGGCAGAGTGACGCCGGAGCAGCTGGAAGAAAACGTTCGGGATGCTTCTGAAAAGAAAAAGGAAAAGGACGCCGCCGAGGCTGCAGAGCGGGAACGGCTGCGGAAGGAAGAGGAAGAAAAGCTTGCCGAAGAACTGAAGAAGTACGACGGTGACTATATGGCGGAGGATGCGGAAGCCAGTGAGGAAGCAGCAGAACCGGAGAAAGCGGAAGCTGCGGGAGCCGATGCTGCGGAAGCAGAATCCGATGCGGACCAGGGTGAGGCCGCAGAGAAAGCAGCGGAGGATGCGGAACCTGCAGAGGATGCAGAACCGGCAGAATCCGAATCCGCAGAAAACGCGGGAGAAGAGAAAGAAAGATAAAGAGGCGGCATTATGAAAGTAACAGTAAGAGATTGTCTGCAGCTGGAGTCCTTCAGACAATGTATCGTAGTGGCTGGCGAACGGAACCTGGAAAACCGGGTAAAGACCATTTCCGTTCTCGATGCGGCCAGTGCGGAGGATGCGGTGTGTTTCAACGGAAATCCGGAAGAACTGGTGCTCACGTCATTTTCGGGGATGCGGGAGAACCGTCCT
>JAQXSU010000189.1 GCA_029219125.1 Bacillota bacterium | reverse complement strand
CTGTGGGATACCTGCGCTAAGGTGACCGTGGAATACCTGGAAAAGTATGGCTGCTATGAACCGGGGGAACTGTTTGAGGTGATGCTCCGGGGACTGAAAGCGAAAATGGAGATCATGCGGCTGTATCCGGATCTGGGTGCCTTTGTGATCCGAGCCTTTTATGAAAAAGATCCGGAGATTAGCCTGGCCATCCAGGAAAGTTATCGGAAGCTGCTGGATTACAAGGCAGACGCAACGCTGACGAGTCTGGATCCGTCACAGTTCGTGGAAGGTCTGAATCTTTCCATGATGTATCAGGAGATGTATCGGGCTTCGGAGGGTTACCTCTGGGAAAAGGTGCAGCAAGGCAATGTGGACTGTGATGAGATGGAGCAGGATTTTATGAAGATGATTGATTTCTGGAAGAGCATCTTTCTGCGAAAAGAAAAAACAGAGAAAGAAGAAATGTGAGGAACGAAATGGAAGCAATTCGTACAGAACAACTGGTGAAACAATACGGAAAAAGCCGCGGCATTTCCGGGGTGGATCTGACCGTGGGAGAAGGGGAGTTCTTCGGCTTCATCGGACCCAACGGCGCAGGAAAGAGCACGACCATCCGGATTTTGCTGGGGCTTATCGAAAAGACATCCGGAAATGTCCGGGTGCTGGGAGAGGACCCATCGGAAGCCGGACCGCGGCGAAAAATCCTTTCCCACGTGGGTTATCTGCCGTCGGAGGCCATGTTTTATCATGGGATGAAGGTGAAAGAGGTCCTTCGCCTCTCCGCGGATCTGCGGGGGGCCGACTGCCGCAGCGAGGCGAAGATTTTGTGTGAGCGGCTCAGCCTGGATACGGAGAAGAAGGTGGAAGAACTGTCTTTCGGAAACCGGAAGAAGGTGGCCATCGTCTGTGCTTTGCAGCATAAGCCAAAGCTGCTGATCCTGGATGAGCCCACCAGCGGACTGGATCCGCTGATGCAGCGGGAGTTTTTCCGCATTCTGGAGGAACGGAATCAGGCTGGTGCTACGGTATTTCTGTCGTCCCATGTGCTGTCGGAGATTCAGAACCACTGCAGCCGGGCTGCCATTATCCGGGAAGGCAGAATCATTGCCTGCGGCAGCGTGGAAGAACTGGCCAATACCAGTGCCAAACGGGTTTCTCTCCGGGGACATGCCGAATTGGAAGGACTCACCGGGATCCGGGACCTGCAGCAGGCAGAGGATGCAGTCAGCTTCCTTTACAGCGGGCAGATGAAACGGCTGATGGAAGTGTTGGCCGCCGGAGATATTACGGATTTGACTATCGCAGAGCCGGATCTGGAGGAGATTTTCCTTCATTATTACGAAGGAGGTGTGCAGGGATGAGACTCTTAAAACATGAAATGCGGCAGGGACTGATATCCCTGGCAATCTGGACGGGAAGCATCGCTTTCCTGATGGTGATCTGTATTATACTGTTTCCGGAAATGAAAGGGCAGATGGAGGATGTGTCGGATGTGTTCGCTTCCATGGGAAGCTTTACCGCTGCCTTCGGCATGGACCGGCTCAGCTTCGGAACCCTGACCGGGTTCTATGCCATTGAGTGTGGAAACATTCTGGGATTGGGCGGCGCCTTCTATGCAGCGTTGACCGGTATCACCGCACTGGCAAAGGAAGAAAAGGAACATACTGCCGAGTTTCTGCTGGCCCACCCGATTACCCGCACCGGTATTGTCAGTGCCAAGCTGGCTTCGGTGCTCCTGCAGATTACGGCGATGAATGTGCTGATTCTGGCAATTTCCCTGGTTTCCATCCTCTTCATCGATGAAGAGATTCCATGGAAGGAACTGCTGCTGTTTCATCTGGCTTACTACCTGCTGCAAATCGAAATCGGCGGAATCTGCTTCGGCATTTCGGCCTTTCTGCGCCGGGGCGGTCTGGGCATCGGTCTGGGGCTGGCCTGTCTGCTGTATTTCCTGAATCTGATCGCCAACATCAGCGAATCCGCAGAATTTCTGAAATACATCACACCGTTCGGCTATGCTGACGGGGCGGACATCGTCACGGAGGAAGCTCTGAACGGTCCGATGGTGGCAGTGGGCATGTGCCTGGCCATTATCGGCATAGCGGCGGCCTACTGGAAGTACGGAAGGAAGGATATTCAGTAAATATCCCAACTGCTCTTGATGAAAAAATCACGTCAGTACGAAACGTCTGGCGTGTTTTTTTCGTCAGAAAAAAACGCTTGACGTACCTTGAACTTCTAGGTATAATGCAAAATAAGAAACATACCTTGAGGCTCTAGGTATGTAATGCACAGCGACAGGATATTGACGGCGAGGAGGCGAAAACATGAAGTTTGACAAGGGACTGATCGGCGGCAGTTCGGCACTTCTGGTACTGTCTCTGCTGGCAGAAAAAGACTGTTACGGATATGAAATAATCCGGACGCTGGAGGAACGTTCGGACGAGACGTTCCTGTATAATGAGGGCACGCTGTATCCGATTCTGCATAAACTGGAAAGCCGTGGGCTGGTTATATCCTATAAAGAAAAGCTGGACAGCAGCAGAGAGCGGAAATATTATCAGATAACGAAGGCGGGCCTTTCCCAGCTGGAAAGCGAAATCGAGCAGTGGGAAACCTTCAGCAGTTCTGTCAACAAGGTAATCCTGGGAATCAAGATTGCACTGGGCTGTGTGTAGCTGTATCGTGAATTGCCAGACGGAGTGGAAAGGGTGATTTACCATGAATAGGAACGCGAATGACAGAACGGATCCAGTCACTGGCAAGGGCAGGAGCGAGGCGGTCCGTGCATTTTTCGATAATGTGATGCAGGAAGTGAAATTCAGCTGGGATCATGATGAGATCCAGGCTGAACTGGAAGAACATATTCTGGAGGAATGTGCGTATCTGGAAACGAAAGGGCTTCCGGCAAAGGAGGCAGAAACAGAAGCTCTGCGGCGGATGGGAGATCCCCGGTCCCTTGGAAAACTTCTGAATACGGCACATCAGCCTTGGATTGGCCGTCTTTGGCTGCTGACGAACACGCTTCTGGCTGTCATGCTGATCGTTTTCGTCGTGAATCTGTATGGAATCCGGGAAATGGACGAGGAGGGTCTTCCTTTTGGCTGGGCCGAAGCAGAAAATCAGGGCGTCATGGAATTGCTGGCAGAGGATACGGTGTTCCACGTGACCTGTGACGAGACACTGCATCTGGAACAATATCAGATCTGCTTCACCGATGTGGTATGCTTTCGGATTACGGATGAAGATTCGATCTATGTGAAAGGGGACTACGGTATCTATCTATTCTACGAGCGAACCGGAGAAGGCGGAGAGGAAGCAATCACCTGTCTGACACCGGCCTTCTTTCGAGACGATCAGGGCAGGACGCTGGCATGGAACGCACCCTGGCTGGATGCGGAGAAGGACGACTGGGATCCGTCGCAGCCGGACGGAAGAAACGGGGTTTACGGTGCGACGTATTCTGCCAGCAAAATGGGCCGGTTCCGTATCTACGGCTTTACCCCCGGAACAAAATATATCGACGTGGTTTACGATTTCTTCGGGCAGAGGGCTTCCTGCCGTCTGGACCTGACGAAAGGTGAGGAGGTAATCGTATGAAACAGATTATCACTCTGCCGAAGAAGACAAAACGAAAACTGACCCGCAGACAGACCATCCTGCGAAATATTCTGGCAATTGTCCTGATGATTTCTGCGATTCTGTTTCTTCGAAAAGGTACGTTCACAGAACAGAAGGCATACCAGCGCCAGCTGCAGTCCCTTGGCATCACAGAAACTGCCATGAAGAACGGCAGTGTACAGATTGTGGAAGACCGGCAGCTGAAATCTGCATCGGAAATGGACCCTTCCATGCACGGGCCAGATGTCGATTTCGAACCGACCCGACAGGTGGTGCTGGAGTCCACTGCAGGCGGTGAAAAAGCACAGCTGATCATCGTCGTGGGGAAACGCAGCTTTCTGTGGTATGATGCGGCGTGGAACCTGTCCTACCCGGCATATTCCTGACGAAAAAAGAGCGAAATATCAGATTGACTTACGGAAGATATGGAAGTATAATGAATTTAGAAAGAGTTACCGATGAACGGTTGCTCAGTTTTAACGGGATTATATCACGTCAGCCTCCAAGCATGGACGTGATATTTTCTTTTCTGAAAAATCTATCGCTTGTTGTTTAACAACAAGGTGATCACTGCGATTACAAACAAGCCGACAGTGGCAAAAGCAGAAATTGCTTCGTATGTAACCATGGAATCACCCCCTCTCATGAGGAGCAACCGTCCACCGCATATTGGTAACTCTGTAATATTATTATAGCATATTACGGAGATGAGAACAAGCGTTCTTTTGCGCTTTCCGCTGAAAGTTTTGGCGGAATTGCAGCAAACACTTGACTTTTGGCGCAGAAGTCTATAAAATATTATAAGTTATGAACTGCATAGGACTGTGAAAAAGAGGAGTAGGAAAGGTCAGCACTCTACAGAGAACCGGGCCGCGGCTGAGAGCACCGGGAGGAAGCGCTTTTCGAAGGTTGCTTTGGAGTCTGTAAGAGAATGAGGGCCTGCGGATGCCTTCGGAGCAAAATCTGTTTGCCCGGGGCTTGTGCAGGAACAAAGGTGGTACCGCGGAAAAGAGTTTTTCGTCCTTTGTGAGCCGGTGGCTTGCAGAGGACGTTTTTATTTGGAAAATGCCGGGAAAACGGATTTTGCGGGGGCCGCTGAAAAAGAGAATCGTAAGAAAAAGAAATCAAATAAAGAAAGGAAACACCATGGAGAAGAATTTAGCCAAGAATTACAATCCGAAGGATTTCGAGGACCGGATCTATGAGATGTGGGAATCCACAGGCTCTTTCCGGGCAGAGGTAGACAAGGACAAGAAGCCGTTTACCATCGTGATGCCGCCTCCAAACATTACGGGGCAGCTGCACATGGGACATGCGCTGGACCAGACACTGCAGGACGTGTTGACTCGCTGGAAGAGAATGCAGGGTTACAGTGCGCTGTGGCTGCCGGGTTCCGACCACGCCAGCATTGCCACAGAGGTAAAGGTTGTTAATAAGATCCGGGAAGAAGAAGGACTGGAGAAGGAAGATCTGGGCCGTGAAGAGTTCCTGAAGCGTGCCTGGGCATGGAAAGAAGAATACGGCGGACGGATTACCCGTCAGTGCCGGAAGCTGGGCGATTCCTGCGACTGGAGCCGGGAACGGTTCACCATGGATGAAGGCTGCAACAAGGCCGTCAAGACCTTCTTCATCAAGTTATATGAAAAAGGACTGATCTATCGCGGAAACCGACTGATTAACTGGTGTCCGCAGTGCGGTACTTCTCTGTCTGATGCAGAAGTAGAGCATGAGGATAAGACCGGCAAGTACTGGTACTTCCGGTATCCGGCAGCGGATGATCAGGGTGAGGGCATCGTGGTTGCAACCTCCAGACCGGAGACCATGTTTGCTGATGAAGCCATCGCAGTTCACCCGTCCGATGAAAGATATAAGGATATGATTGGCAAGAAGGTAATCCTGCCGCTGGTTGGAAAGGAAATTCCAATCATCGCGGACATCTATCCGGATCCGGAAAAAGGAACCGGTGCTGTAAAGATTACCCCGGCTCACGACCCGAACGACTTCGAGGTCGGTCAGCGGGCAGGCTTGGCACGTCCGTCCTGCATCAACAAGGATGCCACCATGAACGAGCTGGCAGGAAAATATGCCGGCATGGACCGGTATGAGTGCCGGAAGGCATGGGTTGCTGATCTGGATGCGGCCGGTTATCTGGTGAAGACAGAAGAAAAAGTCATTCCTGTGGGCGAATGCTACCGCTGCCATACAGTCATCGAACCGATGCTGTCTGACCAGTGGTTCGTGGCCATGGAAGAACTGGCCAAGCCGGCCATTGAGGCGGTAAAGAAGGGTGATCTGAAGTTTGTACCGGAGCGGTTCGAAAAGACCTATCTCCACTGGCTGGAAGAGATCCGCGACTGGTGCATCTCCCGTCAGCTGTGGTGGGGACACCGGATTCCGGCATATTACTGCGAGGAATGCGGTGAGATCGTGGTGGATTACGATACGCCGGCCAAATGCCCGAAGTGCGGCGGTACCCATTTCCGTCAGGATGAGGACGTGCTGGATACCTGGTTCAGTTCTGCTCTGTGGCCGTTCTCTACACTGGGATGGCCGGAAAAGACGCCTGAACTGGAATACTTCTATCCGACCAACGTGCTGGTGACGGGCTATGACATCATCTTCTTTTGGGTCATCCGTATGGTATTCTCCGGTATCGAAGGCATGGGCGACATTCCGTTTGAACATGTATATATCCATGGTCTGGTGCGGGATGCGGAAGGACGCAAGATGTCCAAGTCTCTGGGCAACGGTATCGACCCGCTGGAAGTCATCGACCAGTATGGTGCCGATGCGCTGCGGTTCATGCTGACCACTGGTATCACACCGGGCAACGACATGCGGTTTAAGGAAGACCGTCTGGAAAGCTGCCGGAACTTTGCCAACAAGTTATGGAACGCTTCCCGGTTTGTAATCATGAATCTGCAGGATGAAGAGGGTAACTTCAGAGAAATGGCCAAGTGCTGCGCCACCTGCTGCGGTAAGGCCTGCGGTGATGTGACAGACTTCTCCAACATCGCCCTGAAAGATGAAGATAAATGGATGATCAGCCGCGTCAATGATGCGGTAGAGTATGTTACATCCGCACTGGAAAAATATGATCTGGCGCTGGCCGGTCAGAGAATTTACGATCTGATCTGGAACGAGTACTGCGACTGGTACATCGAGCTGGTAAAGGCCCGCCTGTGGGGGGATGATGAAGAGGATAAGAAGGTAGTCCGCTTCACACTGGTAATGTGCCTGAAGAACATGCTGAAGCTGCTGCATCCGTTCATGCCGTTCATCACGGAAGAAATCTGGTCCTTCCTGCCGCACGGCGAAGAGCAGGCAGATAATCCGAACAACTATCTGATCCGTGCTGCCTGGCCGGTGGCAAGCGCAGGCTGCCACTTCCCGGCACAGGAAGCAACCCTGGAAATGGCCATGGATGCCATCCGTGCCATCCGTAACATTCGTGCAGAAGCAGAAGCTGCGCCGAGCAGAAAACTTCACGCCATCATTCTGGCAGAAGGCGAAAAGGCTGCCCGGATTCAGGCTGGTGAACGGTATATCAAGAACCTGGCGAACATCACCGAAATCCGGTTTACCGCTTCGAAGGCAGAAGTGCCGGAAGACGTCATGTCTGCAGTGATCGACGGTGCGGAAATCTATATTCCGCTGGATGATCTGGTGGATTACAAGGCAGAACTGGATCGTCTGACGAAAGAAAAGAAGCGTTTGGAAGGTGAAGTACAGCGTGTGGTGAAGAAGCTGTCCAACCAGGGCTTCATCAGCAAGGCACCGGAAAAGGTCATCAACGAAGAAAAAGAAAAACAGGTGAAATACGAAGAAATGCTGGCCAAGGTAACCGCTCGTCTGGAGCTGGTATCTGCCAAGGTGAACGGATAATGGCAGGCGTAAAGGTCTATGAGGACCTGGGAAAGGCGGCGGCTGCGGCTTCTGAAGTCGCAGCCGGTGCCATTACGAAAATCCATGCCTTCGAAAAATTCGGCAGCATCCTGGGACTGGAACGGATGAACGTGCTGCTGGAACTGCTGGGCAATCCTCAGGAGGACCTGAAGGTCCTCCATGTGGCCGGTACCAACGGCAAAGGGTCCATCTGCCGGTATCTTTACTGCGCCCTGCAGGCGGCAGGATATAAGACGGGACTGTATATTTCACCGTACATTGAAGTGTTCAACGAGCGGATTGAAGCAGGGGGGAGCTATATCAGCGATGAAGATTTAGCCGCATATACCGACCGGGTTCTGGAAAAAGTAAAGGTTATGGAAGCATCCGGCCAGCAGAGCCCGACGGAATTTGAAGTTATCACAGCAGTGGCTTTCCTGTATTTCAAAGAGCAGAACTGTGACTATGTGGTACTGGAAGTCGGTCTGGGCGGCAGAGGTGATTCCACCAATGTGTGCAGGGAGCCTCTGATTTCTGTGATTGCGTCCATATCTTTTGATCACATGGACCGGCTGGGGAATACCCTGGCAGAGATCGCCGGGGAGAAGGCTGGCATCATCAAGGACGGCTGTCCGGTGGTGACAAGCTGCGAGTCAGAGGAAGCGCTGGAAGTGATCCGTGCAGCCGCAGAGGAACACCAGAGCATGTACACGGAGACCCGCCATATACCATATACGATTAAAACAGAGAGTCTGACCGGCTATACTTTTGATGTGGATTTTCAGGGAGTGGTATTCAATGATCTGGAAATCTCCATGACCGGAGAACATCAGATTAAAAATGCGTTGGCAGCGCTGGCTGCACTTTGCATTCTGGAAGAACGGGGCGACATTGACCTGCCGCGGACAGCCCTTTACGAAGGCTTCAAGGCGGCGAAACAGCCGGGACGGCTGGAAGTGCTGGACGGAGGAACACTGGCTGGAGAAGCGCAGAGCGGCGATGAAGTAAAGCCGCTGGTGATTCTGGACGGCGCCCACAACCAGGACGGTGCTCGAGTGCTGAAGGCTGCCATGGAAAAATTCTGCAAAGAGAAAAAAATCCTCATGGTGACCGGCATGCTGGCAGACAAGGATGTAGAAGCCGTGACGGGATATTTCCAGCAGATTACGAAGGATTTCGTGGTGACGGAACCGGATAACCCGAGAAAAATGACTGCAGAAGCGCTGGCAGAACATATGGAAAAGAAGGGTGCAAGATGCACTCCGGAAGCTGATCTGGAAAAGGCCTGCGTGACAGCGCTGCAGCGGGCAGATGAGGAAGGGTTTGACGTGGTGCTCTTTGCCGGATCCCTTTATCTGATCGGGGCAGTACGGGGAATTCTCCGCCGTCTTTTGGAGGAAAAACGGATATGATGAAAGTCAGAATGGAAAGTACAACAGAATATGAGCGGCTGGTGAAGTTTTTCATCCAGCAGGGTCTGGAGTACGATGAGGACGAAAAGGATTTCAGCAATGTGCTTCACGCCTGGAAAATCACCCAGACCGGGGACTATCTGGTGGCAGGCTGCATCCTCATCAAAGAGGAAGGCCATTTCGTGGTGCAGGGCATTGCAGTGGATCCGGTGCTGCGGAAGATGGGGCTGGGCAAGGTGCTGATGAAAAAGGCCCTGGAAGAAGCCAGAAGTCTGGGAGCGAAGGAACTGCTGCTGGTAGCCAGGAAGCCCGGTTTTTATAAAAAACTGAATTTTTCAGTGGTTCCGCCGGAAGAATCACCGCAGATATTTGACTGTCTGGGATGCCCGCAGTTTCAGGTGGACTGTTTCCCGGAGATTATGAAATATGAAATTCCGGCAGAAGGCCCCGTGCTCAGAGAGGCAGGGGCAGAGGAATGAGAGAAATGCGTGATTTGCATGGGCTGAAAGGCATGAAAGGTCTGCTCAATGTGGAGTACGGCAGCATCCATGCATTTTACTGGATGGCCTATGGGGCCCTGGCAAGCTTTGCGTCGGTATTCCTTCTGGGCAGAGGGTATTCCAATACGGATATCGGCATGATCTTCGCGGTGGGAAGCGTGCTTGCGGTATTTTTGCAGCCGGTGCTGGCCGACGTGGCAGACCGATCCAGGAAACTGTCGCTGATCGGTGTGTCGCAGCTGGTTCTGGCGGTAATCATGGTGCTCACCCTCGGTCTGTTTCTTTTGCAGGAAAAGTCCATGGCACTGGCAACCGTCTATGTACTGATCCTGGCGGGAAACGCTGCCCTGCAGCCCCTGTTTAATTCACTTTGTTTCAAGCTTTCGGAAAGCGGAATCCATATTAACTTCGGGGTATGCCGCAGCTTCGGTTCCCTGGCCTATTCCATTCTGGTCATGTTCCTCGGGACGCTGGCAGAGGAAAAGGGCATTCTGGTTCTGCCGGTGACCGGAGAACTGGTGATGATACTGAACCTGATTAGTCTGGTGCTGGTAACATATCATTTTCGGAAGGCCTGCGGAGCAGGGAAAAACGCCAGAGACGCCAGAGGTGTCGGAGCCGCAGAAAGCGGGAATCGGTCAGAAGAAAAGCCGGAAGAAGAAATCAACCTGTTGCAGTTTGCACGCCGCAATAAGATGTTCTTCCTCATGACCATCGGTGTGTTGGGCATCTATTTCGGAAACGGCGTACTGAATAATTTCATGCTGCAGGTGATTACGCCGTTGGGCGGAGACAGTGAGGATATGGGTCGGATCTTTTCCGTCATGGCATTCCTCGAAATCCCGACCATGGTATTGTTTGAACAGATCAATCGGAAGTTTTCCTGTCAGTTCCTTTTAAAAGTAGCATCGGCGGCCTTCGTGGTGAAGACGGCAATGATTTGGCTGGCAGATTCCGTTGCCGTAGTCATGCTGGCACAGGGACTGCAGCTGTTCTCATTCGCACTGTTTCTGCCTGCCATGGTACATTTCATCGACCAGACCATGTACCGGGGCGAAGCGGTAAAAGGCCAGGCACTTTATACAGCCATGATCACTGTGGCATCGGTAATCTGCAGTCTACTGGGTGGTGTGATCCTGGACCTTTACGGTGCAGGGCGGCTTATGATGATATCCACCCTGCTGACGGCTGCCGGAGCGGGGATCATCACCCTGACCGTCGGCAGAATCCGTCCGAAAAAAGAAGAAAACATCGGGCTGTCCGCATAGGACGGCCTTTTTTCTTTTCCGGAATACTTTCTGTCCTTCTTCATACAATGTAGAGACACTAAAAACACAGGAGGAGAATATGGAAAGTAATATTGCGGAGCTGTGCGGAATTGTCATGTCGGAACTGGAATTCAGTCACAAAACCTATGGAGAAGTGTTCTATACCTTCGTACTGGGTGTACAGCGGCGAAGCGGCTACGTCGACGAGCTCAACGTGATGGTATCCGAGCGGCTGATCTACGACAATCCTCCCCGCCGAAACCAGTTTCTGGAGATAAAAGGCCAGATCCGAACGTATAACGAGATGGCAGGAGGAAAAAACAAGCTGAATGTGGTGGTCTTCGCCAGAGAGATCTATTTGTGCGAGGATTTCGGATATTATGAAAACTATATTTATCTGGAGGGCTTTCTGTGCAAAATCCCCATTCGCCGTACCTCTCCTCTGGGTCGTGACATCTGTGATATGATGGTGGCTGTCAACCGGATGTACAACAAATCGGACTACATACCTTGCATTGCCTGGGGCAGAAATGCCGGCTACGGAGAGCAGCTAGCTGTGGGGACCCGTCTGCTGCTGGAGGGCAGGCTGCAGAGCAGAGAGTATAAAAAGAAGCTGGAAGACGGAACCGTGGAAACCCGAAAGGCATTTGAAGTTTCCATACTGAAGATGGAGGAAGTTTAGCGCCTGGATGCAAAATTTGGCTGCTGACAGCGAGATTCGCCTTGAACCTGTACATGGGCTGTGATATAATTTAATATTATTATTTCAGACTATGGAGGGAAACATCATGTTCGATATGAACGGCAATGACAACAGCACGTACAATGTAGACAATTTCGAGTTTATCAAAAAGACCTCTCCGGTTGTGGGTGGTTTCATCGAAAAGGAATACAACCGGCAGAAGAATAATGTGGAGCTGATTGCTTCCGAAAACTACTGCTCCGAAGCAGTACTGGCAGCCTGCGGCAGTTGTCTGTCCTGGAAATACGCTGAAGGCTATCCTTATGTGAGAACTTCCGGCAATACCAGTCGTTACTATGGCGGAACCGAATTCATCGACCAGCTGGAAGAATACTGCTGCGACCAGTGGAGAAAGGTATTTGATACCGATTATCATGTAAACGTACAGCCTCACAGCGGGTCTCAGGCCAACTTTGCAGCCTATAAGGCAATCCTGAATCCGGGAGATACCATTCTGTCCCTGACCCTGGATAACGGCGGCCATCTGACTCACGGCTCCTCTGTAAACTTCAGCGGT
>JAQXSU010000188.1 GCA_029219125.1 Bacillota bacterium | reverse complement strand
CATCGGGCTTTCCACACCATAGGTGTACAGCTTCGGATCGGTAATCTGGAAGTATACGACGGTGTCGATTTCCATGGTTACGTTATCCTTGGTGATTACCGGCTGCGGCGGGAAGTCGATGACCTTCTCCTTCAGAGATACCTTCCGGGAGATCTTGTCGATCAGAGGAATTTTAAAGTGGAGACCCACCTGACAGGTACCGTGGTAGGCACCCAGACGCTCCACGACATACGCTCTGGCCTGTGGAACCACGCGGATGTTGGACACCAGCAGCCAGATGATAATCAAAGCGACAATCGCAAGAATGATAGCTTTCAGCATACTTCTTTCCTTCCTTTCTCAAATCAAAAATAGTTCGTACATTGCACCGGCGAAGATGCCGGGTGCATTACCGGCAGTCTTTCGGAGCGACCACAAGCTTCACTCCCTCCACCGCCTGAACCTGAATCAGCGTGCCCTCCGAAATGGAAAGTTCCGGGTCAGGACCCACAGCCGTCCAGATTTGTCCGCCCACCTTCACCTGTCCCGGTGCAAACGGTGCGATACCGGCAGTTACCATACCTTCTCTTCCGATGAGCGCATCCACATTGGTCTTTTCCGAACCGGCCTTCAGCTTCTCCACGAAGATCTTCCGGGTCGAGAACAGCAGAACCAGAGACACGATCAGGAAAACGGCAGCCTGCACCATGACCGGCACGTCAAACAGCGAAAGCAGCAGTGCCACGAAAGCACCTGCGGCAAACCAGATGGTGGCAAGGCCTACGGTAATTCCCTCAATAATAAGAAAAATTACAGCAAGAACAAGCCATACCACGGCCATACTGACTGTAATTCCAAAGATGGTCATCCCAATTCCCCCTTTCTCACGTAAAAACACGTTCTTAACGCCATTGTACCATAAGTCCGGGTAATTTCCAAATATTATTTCCTCGCAGGCTTCCTTTTTCCTCCCTGAATATGCTAAAATAGAAAGAGAACTTCCCAAAATCCATTCTCCCGGCATTCTGCAGACGTCCGGGCGCGGGGATTTTGCGGGGGAAAAGAGGAGGAAGAAAATCATGAAATTTGAACCATATCACAGCTGTATCACCGTACTGAATCTGGAAAAGTCCCTGGCGTTTTATCAGGAGGCGCTGGGTTTGGAGGTCATGCGGACGAAGGAGGCCGAAGACGGGTCCTGGAAGCTGGTGTTCCTGGGACATGAGGGCTGTGGCTGCCAGCTGGAGCTGACCTGGTATGCGGATCGGAAGGAACCGTATGATCTGGGAGACAACGAGATCCATGTGGGCTTCCGGACAGCGGACTTCGACGCGGCCCACAAGAAGCACGAGGAAATGGGATGCATCTGTTTCGATAATCAGGACATGGGCGTGTATTTCATCGAAGATCCGGACGGTTACTGGATGGAAGTGGTGCCGGTCCGGTAGGATGACACCATGAAAAAGTTTTTCAGAGATAGCCGGACCAGTCTGGCAATGGGTGTATTTCTCTTTTTCACGGTGGTCGCGGTACTTAGTATGCTAGTTTCAGAGTATCAAAATCTGCAAACAGATGATTATGAGGAGATTTTGGCTGAATGCGCGCCGGATGGAGTGTTGGTTTATGGCGCAGATGACAGTGCGCCTCCGCTGCGGTTTGTTGACGAAGACGGTGTGTATAAAGGTGTCGTGGTTGATTATGTGGGGCAGCTTTCGCTGGAACTGGGCATCGAAATCTCCGCTGTGCCATATAAATGGGATGATGCGATCAGCGCCCTGAAAGAGGGAGAGACCGATCTGTGTGACATGTTTGTCAACGAAGAACGGTCGAAATACTTTGTATTTACAGATCCTATCTACATTCTTCGAACGGTTATGGTAGCCCAGGCCGGAAACGAATATGATCTTGCGGACATCCACTCCATGCGGGTAGCAACCCAGAAGGGAGATTACGCCAACGGGTATATGGAGATGAACTATCCTGATGCGGAACTTACCTATGTACATGATGTGGGAGAAGGACTGCAGCTGCTGGTGGAAGGAAAAGTGGACGGTGTGATCGGGGATGAGCCGGTAGTATCCTACTATGCCGGTGAGCTGGGTATCAGTGAGCAGATCGGAACTATCGGAACGTCACTTTATGAGGAGCCGGTTTGTCTGGCGCTGCCGAAGGAAAAGGCCAGGCTGGTGCCGGTGCTGAACCAGGCAATCAAGACTATCAAGGAAAAAGGCCAGCTGGAAAAGATCCAGCAGAAATGGTTCGGGATTTCCACACCGCTGATTACGACTCGTTCCAGTTCGGCGGTGGCGAATCTGCTGGGTATCATGGTCTTTGCTTTCGCCTGCGCTGTTTTGCTGGTGCATCTGAATAACCGTTCACTGCGGCGGCAGGTCAATAAGCGGACAAGCGAACTGGAAGCGAGGAAAAACGAGCTGCAGCTGATTTTCGACCAGATGCCGGAGGGGGTTATTCTGGCGGATGAGCAAGGAAGGCTTATCAATGGAAACTACCGCTTTTTCGGAGAAAGGCTGCCGGGAAAAAGCCTGGTGGACGGTCTGCCTTGCTCGGAATTTCTGCAGAAATTCTGCGGAAATCCGCAATGCCGAGGATTCTGCAGCGATCCATCCGCCTGCATTATTTCCGATACACTGCAGAAGGAAAAGCCGGTGATGAAAAAGGTGCAGATGGAAAACTGCATCTATGAAATCCGAAGCGTTCCCGCAAGCTTTTCGGAGGAAAGCACCCGTCATCATGCCGTGCTTCTCATGGTGCGCGATATCACGGTGGATGAAGCCAGCAGTCAGAAGCTGCTGCAGTCTTCCAAAATGATCGCTATCGGACAGCTGGCTGGCGGCATGGCTCATCAGATACGAAATCCTCTGGGCATTATTCGAACCCAGAGCTTCATTATCCGAAACAGCCACAGGGATGATACGGCACTGAACAAGTCCCTCGACTATGTGGATGACAGCGTGAAGCGTGCCAGTGAAATCATTGACAATGTCATGAATTTCTGGCGTGTGTCGGATGACACACAGACAGAGATTCCGGTGCGGCAGCTGCTGGAGTCGGTGGTACTGCTGCAGGAAAAAGACTTCGTTTCCTCCGGAATTCAGGTTGAGATCGATTGTAATCCGGCTCTCCGGCTAGTATCCAGTGCAGACGCACTGAAGCATATTCTGCATAATCTGGTGGCAAACAGCGTGGATGCCATGGAACACGGAGGCAGGCTGACGCTGCGGGGACGAAAGGACGGTAACTTCGTGGAACTGACCTGCGAAGATACGGGATGCGGCATATCGGAAAAGAACAGGAGTAATTTATTCAATCCGTTTTTCACCACCAAAGAGCCGGGAAAGGGTACCGGTCTGGGGCTGTTTATCGTATACTCCGAGGTGGAAAAGCTGGGCGGAACCATAGAAGTTACAAGCCGGGAGGGAGAGGGAACCACATTCCTGATCCGAGTCCCGCAGGGGCAGGTGTAATATGAATCAGTATTTGAAAATCCTGGTGGTAGATGACGAGGCGGACAGCCGGGAAACATATAAAATGCTGCTGGAAAGTCAGGGGTATACGGCAGCAGCTGCCAGCAGTGCAGAGGAGGCCCTGGCATTTCTGGAGCAGGAGTTCTGCCATATCATTCTGTCGG
>JAQXSU010000187.1 GCA_029219125.1 Bacillota bacterium | reverse complement strand
GGTCTCCTGGAACTGAGCGTACAGCTGTCCGCGCTGTGCATCGTCTGCGGTATGGCGCGCACTTGCCAGAATTTCATCGATCTTCGGATTGCTGTAGCCGGTATAGTTATCTCCGGCATCGGTGGAAAAAACCTTATAGGTGTGGTCATCGGCATCAAACGGACTTCCCCAGCCGATGATGCAGGCATGCTGACCGCCCCAGTCCAGAGACGGACGGGATTCTGCCGTCACATTGGCACCGATCTGCTGCAGCTGGGCGGCGCACATGGTGGCCATGTCCACACGCACCTGGTCATCGGCCATGGCGGAGATCACGAAAGCCAGCGGATCGCCGTCTTTTTCGTAGTATCCGTCTGCGCCTTTTTCCCAGCCGGCTTCTTCCAGCAGCTGCACTGCTTTTTCCGGATCATAGTCAAAATGGTCGATAGCTTCGTTATTGTATTCATTCTTCTGCAGCGGAGAATATGCGGTCTGTCCTTCACCCAGCAGCACGCTGTCCACGATGGCCTGCCGGTCGATGGCATAGCTCAGGATGTTCGGTAGCTCCGGATGCTTCTGGAAATACGGATTCCAAAAGTTATATGCGATGGCCCGGTAGTCGGCGGTTCCCATCTGATAAACTTCATAGTTTTCACTGCCGCGGAAGGATTCGGCTGTCTTGGCCGTAATCTGTGCCATGTCGATCTCACCGGCAGAAAGCTGCATGGCTTTGGCATCGGTTTCCGGCACGATTTTGAAGATGACCCGGTCGATGTTCGGCTCGCCGCCGTAATAATTGTCAAACTTCTCCATGGTGATGGACTGGCCCATATCCCATTCCGTCAGCTTGTACGGACCGGCACCCACCGGGTTCTGGTTGAAGCTGCAGGTGGCCAGGTCTTCTCCCTCCAGCAGATGCTTCGGCAGGATGCCGATGGTCATGTAATCCGGGAACGCCACGTTGACCTGGGACAGGCGAATCTCCACGGTCCGTTCATCCGGGCAGGTGATTTCTTCAATATCCATATAGTTTGAAACGATCTCCGACTGGTTGTCCGGATTCAGAATGGCTTCCAGAGTGAATTTCACGTCTTCCGATGTGAGAGGCTGGCCGTCGTGGAAGGTGAGTCCCTCCCGGAGGCGGAAGGTCCAGGTCAGGGTATCCTCCGCAAAATCCCAGCTCTCGGCCAGTCCTGGCACCACGTTGTTTTCTGCGTCGTGGGCTGTCATTCCTGCGAAAAGCAGGGCATTGATTTCTCCGTGTTCATACAGCGCCGGATTGATGGCTGTGTAATCTCCGCTGCCGTAAACCAGGGTCTCATTGCCCATAGCCATGGCCATGCCGGCGATTTCCCCGTCTGTGCCGGAAGTCTGGCCGCCGCAGCCTGCCAGCATGCATATCATGATGAGGATCAGTAAAATTGCAGTCCGCTTTTTCATCTTCGTCTTCTCCTTTATATGGGTTATAGATTGCTGTAAATTCTGTTATTCTCTCTTCGGATGTATTCTCCGATATTGGTGATGCATACCAGGGTGGTCACCAGAACCAGTCCCGGAATCAGGATCATCCACCAGCAGCCGGAAAGCAGTACGTTCTGTGACAAGGACATGAGGCTTCCCCAGGATACGGTGGTCAGAGGCAGTCCCAGTCCCAGAAAGCTCAGGGTGGATTCCGTCAGCATGGCCTGCCCGATGTTTGTCACCACCATGAACATGATGGAAGAGATAAAGTTGGGCACCAGATGGCGCAGCAGCAGGTACCAGAACGGTGCTTCCATGGTGCGGGCAGCCAGGATATAGTCGCTGTTCCGGATCTGCCGCACCTCGCTGCGGACCACCTTGGAAATATTCATCCAGCTGGTGACCGCGATGACTACGGCGATGGATGTGGGCGTGGCCGTACCCCAGATGGCCTGCAGGAACAAAACCAGCAGGATGGAAGGCACGCTCATGATCATCTCTGCAAACCGCATCATCAGGTCGCTGACCCGTTCTCCTGCCAGGCCGCTGATGGTGCCGTATACCACGGCGATCACCGTGGACAGACTGCCGGACAGCAGACCGATGTAGAGGGATGCCCTGCCGCCATACAGCAGCAGACTGAAAAGATCCC
>JAQXSU010000186.1 GCA_029219125.1 Bacillota bacterium | reverse complement strand
CCATTATCAGCGATGTAGCTTTCAGTTACAAATACTTTTCCTTCTTCCATCACGACCAGATCTCCGTCATAAGCTGTGAAGGTATCGGCTGCAGGCAGCAGCTCTGCTCTTGCCGCATTGGCCGTCGCAATGGCGTTTTCTTCAATAATCGGTGCAGTAATGGAGTTGACAAATGCCAGCGCAAATGTGATTACCAGGCAGATGCCCACCAGAACTACAACAGGTGCAATATATTCTTTGTATGTATTACTTTTCATTTTTTGCACCTCCATACATTCTCTTCTGACAGAAGTCCTCGATCAGCGGAGTCAGGCAGTTCATAATCAGGATAGAGAAGGATACACCTTCCGGATACTGCCCAAACAGACGGATGATCATGGTCAGCAGACCGCAGCCTACGCCGAAAATCACTTTGCCCAGCGGCAGAAGCGGTGTAGTAACGTAGTCGGTTGCCATAAAGAAAGCACCCAGCATTACGCCGCCGGCCAGCACATGGAAGACAGCCATATTCAAAGCACTTCCATCTCCCGTTGCCGCATAATAGATAAATGCAAATACAAATACGGTACCGATGAAGCATGCCGGGATGATCGGGCTGATAATCTTTTTCCAGATCAGGAACAGACCGCCGATGAGCAGTGCGATGGCACTGACTTCACCCATGGATCCACCGATTACGCCCAGGAACATCATCATGTTGCTTGGCAGTTCGCCGCCGCCTTCTGCCAGGATGCCCAGCGGAGTTGCTCCGGTGGCTGCATCAGCGTGCAGAGGGTTTGGCACAGGCCAGGTGGTCATTTCCGTAGCGAAGGAAATAAACAGCACGATTCTGGCGGTGATTGCCGGGTTTACGATGTTCTTGCCGATGCCGCCAAACAGCTGTTTTACCACGATAATGGCTACGAAGCAGCCCACGATGGCAATCCAGAATGGCAGGCCTGATGGTACGTTGAATGCAATCAGCATACCGGTCAGAGCAGCAGAAAGATCTCCTACTGTCTGCGTTTTTTTCATCAGTTTGTTATACACCCATTCGAAGAACATGCTGGCTGCGATGCAGACCACCGTAAGAATGAGTGCTCTGAATCCGAACACCCAAATGCTGACCAGCAGGGACGGAACCAGAGCCAGGATGACCATGGCCATGGTTCTGGAAGTGTCCAGATTGGTCACAATATGTGGTGCGGACGACACAACTAAGTTGCTGTAAGTCTTCTTTTCCATTACTTAATTCCAGCCTCCTTTACTACCGCTTTTCCAAGCTTGTTCATGAAGCCCAGAGGTCTTCTTGCAGGACAGATGTAGGAGCAGCTGCCGCATTCCATACACTGCATAACCTTCAGATCGCTCAGTTCCTGTGCATCTCTTCTTTCGTATGCGGCAGCCAGAGCAGTCGGAAGCAGCTTGAACGGACATGCGTTATGGCATCTGCCGCAGTTGATGCATGCGGTTTCTTCCTTGACCATGGACTGTGCCTTGGAGAATGCCAGAATGGCGTTGTTATTCTTTACGATCGGCATCTCATCGGAGAAAATGGCTCTTCCCATCATAGGCCCGCCCATCAGGATCTTTCTCGGCTCCTGCTTGTAACCGCCGCAGAATCCGATTACATCATTGATCATAGCGCCGATTGGTGCCATCACATTCTTCGGTGTCGCAACCGCATCGCCGTCTACGGTCATTCTCTTCTGAATCAGCGGCATGCCGGTTCTGAAATACTGACCTACAAATGCGATGGTAGTTACGTTGGACAGGATGATGCCCAGATCAGCCGGCAGCACACCGGCGTTCATGGTCTTTCCGGTGATTTCATATACCAGTACTCTTTCTGCGCCCTTCGGGTATCTGGCCTGCAGCTTGAAGGTTTTAATGTTGGTGATACCTTTTTCAGCCAGCAGTTTATCCAGATGCTCGATGGCATCCATCTTGTTTTCTTCAATACCGATGAAGCCTTCATCCAGGCCGATGTACTTCATAACCAGCTGGCAGCCTGCGATCAGATCCTCGGCGTCTTCCAGCATCAGGCGATGGTCGGAAGTGATGAACGGTTCACACTCCGCTGCGTTGACGATCAGCGTGTGTACATCATCGATGTTCTTCGGGTTAAATTTGATGTGTGTCGGGAAGGAAGCACCACCCAGACCTACCAGTCCGCTTGCACGGATCGCCTTGACGAATTCCGGCAGATCATTTGCAGTCGGTACTTCAATTCCTTCATAGATTTCCTGTTTCTTATCCGTCTCAATCACAACCAGCGTGTCATTTCCACCGGATGCGGAACGCTGCTCCTCGATCCCGGTCACAGTACCGGAAACGCTGGAGTGGATCGGTGCACTGACGAACGCATCGGTATCGCCAAGAAGCTGTCCTACTTTGACATAGTCTCCTTTTTGAACTAAAGGTTTGCAAGGTGCTCCAATATGCTGAGACATGGAAATTTTTACGACATCAGGTATAGGCATTACTTCGGTCGCACAACCAGCAGTGTGCTTGTAATGACTTACATGAATGCTCTGTAAATGCTTTTGACTCATTTTGCTGAGACCTTCCTTTCTAAATTTTATACAAAATCATACGTTATATATTATACAACAAGCCCATACAAAAATCATTAAAAAAATTAATTTTTAGCAGGAGTTTTGTCGATAATTCCGTTTTCTCTCCCTTTTTTCTTTTGTTTTTCGTCCGGCAAAATGCAGTATTGCATTTTTTATCCTTCATTTTCCTTTTATTTCATGCCAAAATGCATTTTCACATCCGTCACATCCAAAAACACCAGCCGGAATCGATCCGGCTGGCATTTTGCATACTGTTTCAGCGTGTATAAACGATTTTTCCGCCCACCATAGTCATAACCGGCAGAATTTCGCGGATTTCCATTGGATCCACCGTGAAAATATCCCGATCCAGCACCACCAGATCTGCGTAATATCCCGGTTTCAGCCTGCCCTTCCGGTCTTCCTGGAATTCATTTCGAGCGCTTTCCAGTGTATATGCGTCAACGGCAGTTTCCACGTCAACACATTCCGAAGGGAAAAATCCACCTTCCGGATTTCCTTTTCTGTCTTTTCGGGTCACGGCCATATACAGGTTGTCAAACGGGTTGCAGTCTTCCACCGGACAGTCCGTTCCGTAGGAAAGGTGTGCCCCTTCCCGGAGCAGTGTGCCGAAGTTGTAGGAGGTGGCTGCCAGCTCCGTTCCGCAAAGCTTTTCCAGGATTGTCATGTCATAGTCGATGAAAACCGGCTGAGCCATGACGTAAATATCCTTTTCCACAATCCGTTCCAGAATTCCCCGGTCTGTAATCTGACAGTGAACCAGTGCATGGCGCAGCTTGTTCTCTCCATCCACAAATGCCTTCTCATAGCAGTCTATGGTCTCTTCACATGCCGCATCGCCGATGGCATGGGTTGCCACCTGCATGCCGTGTTCCTTCGCCAGCAGGCAGAACTCCGTCATTTCCTCTTTCGAGATGCAGTCCACACCGTGATTGTCCGGTTCACCCACATAGCCGTTTTTCATATATGCCGTTCTGGCACCCAGACTGCCATCCTTAAACAGCTTCAGCGGTCCCATGGTAAGCCAGGAATCTCCGCCATAGCGGGGATCCAGATACTCGCCCTTCAGAAACTCCCTGTACGTGTCCGTATCCCGGAAGGACAACTGATGCCGGTACCGGATTTTCGCCTGATCCCCGTCATAGATTTCATGCATCATGGAAAAGAATTTCTCATATCCGCCGAAGGAGGTTCCTGCATCGTTGCTCTGTACACTGGTCAGGCCGCGGCTGACGGCATAGTCCATGGCAGATTCCATCGCTTCCCGCATTTCCTCCTTCGTTGCCGGCGGGAAGAGATTCAGGGCACAGCTACAGGCGTTTTCGGTGAATATGCCGTTGAGCTTTCCGTCTTCCCCTTTCAGAAACTGGCCGCCCGGCACCTGCGGTGAATCCTCTGTCAAGCCCAGCAGCTCGATTACCTTGCTGTTGACGGAAATGGCATGACCGCAGACCCGTTCCAGCACCACAGGAATCTCCGTGCTGATCCGGTCCAGGTCATAACGATTGGGCATCCTTTTTTCGCCTTCCGTAAACAGATCCTGATTCCAGCCGTTGGCATGGAGCCCGTTCTTTACCCGCTGCGGATGCTCTTCGATAAATTCCCTGCATCGCTGCACCACTTCATCCACCGATCGGCTTCCTTCGATAGGTGCCCGGTTCAGTACCATACCAAACTGCACGAAGTGCAGATGGGTGTCATTCAGACCCGGAATCACAGTCCTGCCCTGACAGTCATAGATTTCAAAGTCTTCTCCCGCACTGCGGCGTACTTCTTCCTCCGTTCCGACGCAGGTAATCACCCCGTCCTCCACCAGCAGTGCCTGGGCATAGATACCTTTTTCCACATAGATTTTTCCGTTGATTACTGCCTGCTTCATGTTTAACCCTTTTTAAACCCTTCCTTTTTATTGCTCAGCTCCTACGATAACACGGCCCAGTCCGTCCAGTCCGATGACCTTTTCTTCTGCCCGGCGCCGCTCTTCAATATATGTAATGACTTCCGAATCAAACACCTCACCCGGACACACAATGGGAATGCCCGGCGGATACGGGATGACGGAGGACGCACAGACTCTGCCCGCCGCCTCCCGCAGCGGAATCCGTTCTTTTTTCACCGGTACCGGTTTCATGGCAAGACTTCTGGTTACGGCCTCCGGCTGCTTTTTCATCCCACTTCCCAAAATCCGCTCGCCTGCGATTTCTTTCAATACATCCACCAGTCTTTCGTAGTCGGATCGCTGGTTGCCGATTCCCGTCATGCACATCAGAATGTTTCCCGTCACCAGTTCGATGAAGATGCCTCTCTTCATCAGTTCTTCCTCCAGCTCATTTCCGTTGAGACCGTATGCAGACATGTCCAGATTCAGCTTGGTGGGATCCAGCATCGGATGCTCCATGAGCCGAAGACCCGGCACCTGCTTCGGCGCCTCTTCATAAAACCAGGCCAGATCCTCTGCCCAGCTTCGAATCCGCTTCTCACCGCAGCGCTCCAGCAGGTCCGCATTGATATCCAGCGATGCCATCAGCGGGTAGGATGGGCTGGAGCTCTCGATGGCCTGCAGCCGGTCCTCCAGATCATACAGATTGACCCGATCCGTACACACATTCAGAAGAGCGGTCTGGGTGAAAGACGCCAGGGTCTTATGGATGCTGTTGATCACCAGATCGGCACCCTGATCCTCCGCCGCCTCCGGAAACCGAAGCCCCTTTTCCCCGCCGGAAAAAGCCGGGAGGATATGTTTTGCGAAGAACGGAAGATGGGCACCATGGGCCTGATCCACGATCAGGACCTTTCCGCGTTTGTGAACCGCCTCCGCAATGGCCTTTACATCACTGCAGATGCCGTAATAGTTGGGCGACGGCAGGATTACCGCCTCTGCATCGGGATGCTCTTCCATGCAACGGACCACCTCCTCTGGGGAAATGCTCCCCAGAATCCCGTACTCCTTGATGGTATCAGGATAGGCGTATACCGGCGATATATCGCCTAAGGACAATGCGTTAAAAATGGACTTATGGCAGTTTCGCGCCAGAATCAGCTTCCCGCCCCGGGATACGGATGCCAGAATGGCCGCAATGAGGCCGCCGGAACTGCCGTTTACCAGCAGATAAGACGCCTTTGCCCTATACATCGCCTGATAACGATGCATGATTTCCAGCAGCGGGCCTTCCGTCTGAAACAGGTTGTCCGCGCCGGGTATTTCCGTAATATCGCAGTCCATCAGCCTGTCGAGAAATTCTCCGTAGCCGCACTCCCGGTAGATGGCAGAGCCTTTGTGTCCGGGCATATGGAAAGAAATCGGATGAAGCGCCGCATGCTGCAGCAGAAATGGTGTGATGGTGTGTTTCAACGATCCGGCCTCCTTGTGGTTCATACTGTTTTTCAGCTTCTTATAGTTTACAGTCTCTGCCATGGAAATGCAACAAAAAAGAGGGCAAACGCCCTCAATTTTCCTGAAATTTTCTGAAGGATTTTCACTGGCTTTTAAAGGTCAAGCCCTGCTGCCAGATTCCGCATGAAGTCCTGCACATTGGTGACGATTCCCTTGGCCGACAGACTGCCCCGGTCGCCCAGCTTGTTTGCCGCAAACTCGGAAGTGTCCACCATATAGAAATATACCGGCCGGATTGTGCCGTCCTCCAGCAC
>JAQXSU010000185.1 GCA_029219125.1 Bacillota bacterium | reverse complement strand
GTTTTCTCCGTTTCCAGATACTTCACGTTCACCAGCGGGGAGTCCGGAAATCGTATCTGCGAAATCTTTCTTTCCGGAATAATACGCTGCAGCAGACCTGTGCACAGTTCCTCGTCTCGCATGACGATAGCAAACATGAACGAATTGAAGAGATTGCAAGAAATATTTTCAAAAGTGTCGTATTTTAGGGAGTTTCTATATTTTACACAAATTCTCACCTGCCGTAAGTCCTGGGCATGCAGGAGATGCGGGGCGGGCGGATTTTGCTCCACCTTTACTTCTGCACCGATTCCACATTTCTCAGAGCACGCAGGGCTTCCGCATAAAACACAACCTGCTGACGCACCTCCTGCTCCTGTCGATACAGGTCCCTGATTTCGATATAATAATCCGGTTGAATTTTATCCTGCATTCGGATCATATCACAGATGGTCCGATCCTGACCATAATAACGGTAGGATCCGAAGTCCGTATTCTTCTGGCAGATTTCGCCCTCCAGACCGGCATTCTGAAGATAGAATCTGCGGAATGCAAATGGGAGCGTAATAATCTTCCGGTCTTCCCGGGATGTAGCGATGGTCAGTACCTCCGGCTCTTTCTCCGTCAGGCCGTTCAGGTAGCAGGCGCTTTCCAGACAGAAAACTGCCTTGGGATAGACTTTCGCCGCCTCGATGTATTTATAGTCTTTCGGTTTCTCCCAGCCGCAGTCCCGGCACCAGTACACGCCCCGGGATATTTTTTCGAGGACGTTCATTTCTTCCAGTTCGTGGATCTGGCCGATGGTGACTCCGGCTTTCTTCAGCTGCCCGAAGGTCATGTATCCGTGATTTTCATGGAAGCTGTCTATGGCTCTCTGATAGATGCGTTGTCTCATGATGGTTCCTTTCTCTGTTCGTAATGCGCAATCGGCCAGTGATGGTTTATGTGCGACAGCCTTGCTTTTCTGCCAGTTCCCATGCTCTTTTCATCGGAATTTTCGCGATTCTTGCTGCCCGTTCCGGCTCGATTCCGTCCTTGAGCATGGAGGCAAATACTTCTTCATGTCCCTCTTCGCGGCCTTCTTCTCTACCTTCTTCGCGCTGACATCTAAGCCGCACTCTCATAATTTCTTCCTGTGTTCTGCCTCCCAGAATCATTTGCTTCACCTCCGCTTCATACTTGCCTAAAAAATCTGAAAGGATATTTTCCTGTATGCACCTGCTGATTGCAACAGAAACACTGTCACCCAGATTCGCTGTTTCACATTTCATTTCCTCTTCCACATACTGGATCAGTGTCTGATATCCAAACAGCGTCTTGCTTCGTTGTAATTCCAGCGGCAGACATTCTTCCGGACAATCCGCTGGATATCGCATGGAAACAACCTTTACGGTCAATTCCAGGGAATTATACCCCGGCGGGGTTCGAAAACTATCTGAAAGGCGAACGTATTCGTCTTTCCACGGTTTCGCACCACTGTAAAGGACATAGAAAGAAATCGTAGGAATTTCCTTTGCTTTTTCTCCGTAAATGTCCACCTGTGCAAGATATCTGTCCAGGCTGCGGCTGACATAGCCCAGCATACGATGTGCAATACAACCGCAGATGGTTGATTGCGCTTCCACAAAGACAGCCAGGTTGCCATCTATGGAACAGCACAAATCATTGACTTGTCCATCCACGAATATATTATCCAGCGTCCAGAATTCGAATGGCACTGTTTCATCATAACTTGCCCCGGAAAGTGCATTATACAGTTCTATCGCTTTCGTTTTTTCTGAAAAGAGCTTCCGAAAGAAGCTATCCTTATAATTTCGGTGTGCTCTTCTTTTGCGTCTGACTGCATGCAGTCTTCGACGACTTCTTTTTTTCATGAACCCTCCTGTTCTCGAGGGCGTATGCAAATTCACTTTTCTTTACACACATTATATCAAATGTTCCGGGCGGATGCAATCACTTAATTTATATGAGGTATGTATGAAGTATGTGGATTGAGGGAGATTGGCAAGGTTTATCACTTTCATGGCATGGGGTTAAGCTGGTTTGGTTTGTCTAATCCCCTCAAAACAGTCCAAAAAAACCGAAAAGAAGGGGGATGCTCTGTAATTATATTGCATTATTTCAATTATATGTTATGATTTTGGCCAGTTTTCACGGTTTTTTCGCTGTTTTTTGCTGATTTCCCACGGTTTTCCTCGCAGCGCCCTCCTTCTTTTCCAAAAAAACTGCCGCTTTTGAGGGGGTTTCATGCAGCTAACCGCGCTGTGGCGATCCCTGCCGTGGTGATCCGCGCTGCGGTAGGGAATTATCGAATGCAGACCCGCACCTTCTGCCTGCACTCGCCTTCGCAGCCACCACCCGTGCAGATGCCGGGCTGCTCAGAATCGCAAAAATACCCGGCGCACAGACGCCGGGTCTTCCTTTGAAACAATATACATTCTACATTTATATATGCGAAGCGCACCTGAGGGAGCGCGGGCCTGACTCAAAAGGCCAGCGACCTTCCGGCCAGCAACTTTCCGGCCAGTGTAATGCCGCGGCCGGCCGTAAAGGCTAATGTCCCTGCCGGTCAGGCGGTGATTACATCATGCCGCCCATGCCCTGCGCGCCCATATCCGGCATTGCAGGAGCAGGTTCCTTGATATCTACGATACCAGCTTCGGTGGTCAGCAGCATTGCGGATGCGGATGCTGCATTCTGCAGAGCAGAACGGGTAACCTTGGCAGGGTCTACGATACCAGCTTCGATCATGTTTACATATTCTTCCGTTGCAGCATTGAAGCCTACGCCAACTGCGCTCTTCTTTACTTCAGCAACCACAACGCTTCCTTCCAAACCAGCGTTTTCTGCGATCTGACGAACCGGTTCT
>JAQXSU010000184.1 GCA_029219125.1 Bacillota bacterium | reverse complement strand
GGAATATGATGCATATAAGGCCGGAAGGAAAGCTATGCCGCCGGAGCTGGTGATGCAGATGCCGATCATGAAGGATGTACTGCATGCCATGAACATTGAAACGATGGAAATGGAAGGGTTTGAAGCGGATGACATTATAGGAACTGTTGCGCGTGAGGCAGAGGAACGGGAGATTGAGCCGTTGATCATCACAGGGGATCGTGATGCGCTTCAGCTTGCCAGTCACAAAACGAAAGTCCTGATTACGAAAAAGGGAATCACCGATTTTGACCTCTTTGATTACGATAAAATGCTGGAGACCTATCAGCTGACTCCGGCACAGTTTATCGACCTGAAAGGCCTCATGGGTGATAAGTCTGACAATATCCCGGGGATTCCCGGTGTCGGAGAGAAAACCGGCATCAAGCTTCTGACGCAGTTCGGTTCTGTGGAAAATATGCTGGAGCATACAGATGAAATTACCAACGTAAAGCTGCGTGCCAAGGTGGAAGAAAATGCACAGCAAGCCATTATGAGCAAGCGCCTTGCCACGATTAATACCCATGTCCCGCTTGATCTGGATTTCGACAGACTGAAACGTGAAGAGCCGGATTATCCGAAGCTGATCGAGCTGTACACGAAACTGGAATTTAAGAGTTTCCTGAAGCGTCTGGAAGGAAAAGATGCGGTTATGCAGGAATCCGCTTTGGAGCCTGCTGAGATGGAGCAGATCTTCATTACCAGACCGCAGGATATGGAAAAACTGAATCTTCTGGAAACAGGGCAGCCTGTTATGTTGAAAGTTTTCGGAGATGACAGCCATGTACAGAAGCCGCTGGTGGAAGGCGTTTTTCTGTCGGATGGAAACAGGGCATTCTACATTGACTGGGAGAAGGCTGGAGCAGAAAAGGTCATTGGCTGGCTCAACGGTGCAGGTCTTTCTCTGTATGGTCACGATCTGAAGAACAGCCTTTTCAGCCTGATGTATTATGGATTCCATCAGGTGAATGTGGTGTTTGATACTGCCATCGCGGCCTATGTTCTGGATGTTTCCAGGAGCAGTTATGACCTGGAAACGCTGGCACTGGAACAGCTGCATCTTCAGATGAAGCCTGTACAGGAAAGTGAGCAGATGGATCTGTTTGCAGATCCATCTGCAGATCATATGAATTATGGTATCATCATGGTGCAGGTATTACAGAAGCTGGTCCCTGTGCAGAAGGAAAAAATCGAGAGTCAGCAGCTGGATAAAGTTCTCTATGAAGTGGAACTGCCGCTGATTGAGGTGCTGGCTTCTATGGAAGTGGACGGTATCACTGTAAATCCGGCCTTTCTTGAAGAATTCGGCATAGAATTAAAGAAAAAAATAGGAGAACTGGAACAGCAGATTTACGAATACGCAGGAAAGAGTTTTAATATTAATTCACCGGTTCAGCTGGGCGAAATACTGTTCGAAACACTGAAGCTGCCGTCGGGAAAGAAAACCAAACGCGGTTACAGTACCAGTGCGGATGTTCTGGAAAAGATCAGACCGCTTCACCCAATCGTTGATGCAGTACTGATGTACCGCAATTATTCCAAGCTGAATTCCACGTATGTGGAAGGAATGAAACCGCTGATCAGTCCGGATGGAAAGATTCGTGCCCATTTCCAGCAAAATGTAACAGCAACAGGTCGACTTTCCTGTACGGAACCGAACCTGCAAAACATACCGATTCGTCAGGAACTGGGCAGAAAGCTGCGGCAGGCATTTGCTGCTTCCGGAAGCGAGTATACACTGGTCGGTGCAGATTATTCTCAGATCGAGCTTCGTGTTCTTGCACACCTCTCGGAGGATCAGGTGCTGATCGATGCATTCAATGCAGGAGAAGATATTCATAAACTTACAGCTTCCCGGGTACTGGGTGTTCCGTTTGATGATGTGACGCTGGAGCAGAGAAGCAGGGCAAAAGCAGTAAACTTCGGTGTCATTTACGGCATGAGCAGCTTCGGCCTCAGTGAAGAACTGAGTATTTCAAGGAAAGAGGCAGATGACTATATAAAAGAATACTTTCGCAAACACGAGAAGGTGAAGGAATATATGGACGGTCAGATTGAAAGCTGCAGGAAGCTGGGATATTCCACCACCATGCTGGGGCGCCGCCGGGCGATTCACGAGATTCATGCCTCCAGCTTCAATGTTCGTCAGCTGGGAGAGCGGCTTGCCATGAATACACCGATTCAGGGCAGTGCAGCCGATATTATCAAACTGGCTATGATTAAAGTATACCGGGAATTGAAAGAACGTTTCCCGGAAAGCCGGCTGATCCTGCAGGTTCACGATGAACTGATCATTGACTGCAGAAATGACCAGCTGGAAGAAGTGAAGGAACTCCTAGTCCGGAACATGGAAAGTGCGCTGGCGCTTCGTGTGAAGCTGGCTGCAGAACTGAATACCGGATCGTCCTGGTATGAGCTGAAGTAAAAGGAGGGACAGCCCCATGAGAATCATTGGTCTGACCGGCGGTATCGGCTCAGGAAAATCCACCGTCTCCGCTTATCTCAGAGAAAAAAAAATACCTGTTGTGGATGCGGACAGTATCTCCAGACAGCTGACTGCCCCGGGATCTTCGCTTCTGCCGGCAGTGCGGATTTTGCTCGGTGATAAAGTATTTCGTGAAGACGGTAAACTGAACCGCCAGGCTGTAGCTGACATCATTTTCAATGACAAAGAATTACTGAAATCCTATGAGGAACTGATCACGAATGAAACTGCACGCCGGTGTCTGGAAGAACTGCGGCAGCTTGACGAACAAAAGAGATGGAAAGCGGCTGTCTTAGATGCACCGCTGCTGTTTGAATGCGGAATGCAGCAGTATATGGATGAAAACTGGCTTGTGCAAGCGGATCCTGAGACGAGGATTGCGCGTGTTACAGCCAGAGATGGTATTTCCAGAGAGGCAATATGCGACAGAATGCAGAGGCAGATGTCAGAGGAAAAAAAGGCTTCTCTTGCGGATGTAATCATAGAGAATTCAGGCAGCCTGGAGGAACTGTATCGACAGATCGACAGACAGCTGGAAAGGATCGGAAATGAAGGATAAACTGGCTATTGTAGTAGAATTTCTGAAAAGAACATGGCTCCTGCTGCTGGTCATCGTTATTGTGGTTGCGGCAGGCATTTCCAGCGTGGAGATCATAAAGGAAGAAGTGCTGAAAATAGATCCGGATGTCAGGTACGAGGAATCGAAAACCTTATATCTGTCATGTGAATCTCTGGATACACTGAATCCTGTACTTTCGAAAAGCGAAGATGTGTTTCATCTTTCCAAACTGATTTACAACAGCCTGTTTGATTATGATGAGACACTTAATGTAGTGCCGGAGCTGATCGATTCCTATACGGTAAACACGGTCCGCGGCCTGGTCAGCGTCAAACTGAAGCAGGGGATTGCATGGCATGACGGAAGTACATTCACTGCGAAAGATATTTCCTATACAGTGAATGCGATTCAGTATGCGGGGACCAAATCACTGTATTATGATAAGGCTTCCAAGATCAGTTTCGTACAGATTAAAGGAAATTACGAAGCGGATATTTACTTTAAAAATGCTTATGACGCATCTCTGGATGATCTGACGTTTCCGATATTGCCGTCTTCTCAGTATGCGTCTGCTTCCCAGCTTGCAGCGGCAAAGGATAATTTCAAGCCGGTAGGGACCGGACAATATAAATATCAGTCTTATGACTATCTGAAAAAGCTGAAGCTGAAACCGAATAAGGATTATTTCGGATCTGTTGCCTCGAAAAAGCTGGAAGTCATGATTCTGCCGGAAAAGGATCTGGCGTCCAATATGATGGAAATCAATTCCGTGACATGTTATGTGGATTCTTCTTCCGAAAGAAAGTCAACGGTAATTGACAAAAATCTGACGATGTATGACATTCTTTCCAACCAGGTGGAATTTCTTGTATTTCATCCCACACGGACGTCTGTAAGAAGCAGCCAGATGCGGAAGGCAATTGCCACAGCCATCGATGAAAAGAACGTCCTTGAAAACGGATATATGAATGACGGCGTTTTGACGGATACCATCTATTATCCGAATTTCTGCGGCGTAAAGGATACCGGAGAATATTACAGTCATGATCCGGAAAAAGCAGCTCAGATGCTGAAGGAACTTGGCTTTGAAGACCGTGATAAAGATGGTATTCTGGAAGATGAAAACGGAAAGATGGCACAGCTTCAGATTCTGGTCAACCGTAATAATGCAACCAGGCTGGCAGCAGCCCGACTTATAAAGAAAGATCTGGAGAATGCGGGATTCATGGTGACGCTGGACGAGCTGAAATGGAAAGACTATCAGCAGGCGATTTCAGCAGGACAGTATGACATTCTTGTCACCGGATTCTCCATTGATGAGCAGTATGATCTTCGATCCTTTTTCAACAGAAAAAGCGAGTGGAGATACTATAACGCGCAGCTTCTGACCATGGCATCCGAACTGGAAAAGCTTCATACGGCAGAGGAATATCAAACATTGTTTGAGGAACTGAAGGAAGCCTTGCTGGAGGAACTCCCATACTACAGCCTCTGTTACAAAAAAATCGGTCTGGTGGGTGTACAGGGATTTACAGCGTCAAGTCTTCCTGTATTCAATGACCACTATAAAAATATAGATACATGGGGCTGGTCCTATATGGTGGAAACAGGGGACAGCACCGAATCTGAAGAAGACACTTAAAACGCAGAATAATGAATGTCCTGAAAAAAACACATTGTAATCGTAATCAATCTGTGTTACAATAATTCCGTTACCTTTTTATTCTGTACATTGAATGAAAGGAAAGACGGTATGCCGGCGTGATGGAATTGGCAGACGTGCGGGACTCAAAATCCCGTGGTGGCAACACCGTATGGGTTCGACCCCCATCGCCGGCACCATTTCAGTTAATCCTGATTTAAGCTATATAGGAGGAAAATAAGTATGCAAGGTTTAGCAAGTTTGGTACCTTTACTCGTTCTCATTGTTTTAATGTATTTCCTGATGATTCGTCCGCAGAAAAAGAAGGACAAGCAGATCCAGGACATGAGAAGAAACCTGCAGGTTGGTGATGAGATCGTGACCATTGGCGGTATCTGCGGCAAGATCGTTAAGACGAAAGATGAAACTATCGTGATTCAGGTAGGCGCAGACAAGGTGAAGTTTGAAATGATGAGATGGTCTGTATCCACCGTTACAAACGCAAGCCAGAGAGTAAGAGAAGATGTCGAGGCCGAAGAGGAACAGAAAAAAGTAAAGCCAAAGAGACTGAAAAAATCTGCTGATGTAGATGAAGAACCGAAGTCTGATGAAACCACTGCTGAGGAAATCAGAGCAGAAGAGGAAAAGGCAGAACAATAGTTTTAAGTGCTGAAATTGTCAAAATTCAGACCCTGCGTATGCAGGGTCTTTTTGCATGAAAAACCATCTGTTTTCTAAAAAAGTACTGAAATAACCTTGTATCTCTGCCGAAAAAGTAGTAAAATGTAATGTAAACTAAAATGCCCTTTTGTGGGCATAATCAGAAAAAATAAATGAGAGGTTTTGAAAGAATGAGCGTAAATGTCAAGAGGCTGCTGTGCATTCTTGTGCTGGCAGCGGTAGTATTCGGCTGGGTTGTTACCGGCTTTGGTATCGGCTCTGTCGATTCCGTAAAAGATGCGTTAAAGTATGGTCTGGATATCAATGGCGGTGTATACGTCGTTATGGAAGCCCAGACTGACCTGACAGGAGATGAACTGGATCAGCTGATGGATCAGACCAGAGCTGTTCTGGACAATCGTGTTAATCAGCTTGGTGTGGCGGAATCTTCGGTTACCATAGAAGGAGATAAACGGCTGAGAGTGGAAATGCCGGGTGTGGAAGATGCCGAAGAAGCCATCAGTGCCATCGGTAAAACGGCACAGCTGCAGTTTGTACTGGCAGATGGAACAATTGTGCTCGACGGAAGCATGGTAAAAGATGCAGCCATTGCCACCGACGGTGCAAATTATAAGATTCTGCTTGAATTCAACAGCGAAGGGGCATCTCTCTTTGAAGAAGCAAGCAGAAAGGCTTACTACAGCGAGGTGACTCCTGCCATTGACGGTATGAATGCAAATGAAATCGCAATTGTTCTGGATAATGAAATCATCACGCATCCGACAGTGAAAAACATCATTTCCGGCGGAAACTGTGAAATCTCAGGAGGATATACAAGAGATGAAGCATCTACCACAGCTGCTTTGATCCGCGGCGGTGCGCTTCCTGTAGAACTGGTAGAAATCCAGTCTTCCGTTCAGTCTGCAACCATCGGCGCAGATGCACTGGACAAGTCCATCGTAGCCGGTGCCATCGGTCTGGGACTGGTATTCCTTCTGATGGTCGTTTTTTACGGCATGCTGGGTATCGTTGCTGATATCGCTCTGCTGCTGTATGTAGTTATGTTCCTGTGGTCCATGGTTGCCATGGGCGTTGTTCTGACACTGCCTGGTATTGCAGCCCTGATTCTGTCCATTGGTATGGCGGTAGATGCCAATGTTATCATATTTGCCAGAATTAAGGAAGAAATCGCAGCAGGTAAGACGATTCGCGTGGCTGTAAGCACCGGATTTAAAAACGCACTGACAACTGTACTGGATGCACAGATCACCACCCTGATCGCTGCGGTGGTTCTGTACGAAGTAGGAACCACATCTGTAAAGGGCTTTGCTCTCACGCTGATGATCGGTATTGTAATCAGTATTTTCACAGCGGTTGTGATCACCCAGCTGTTTATTTCTCTGCTGGCTGACAGCAAAAAATTTGCAAAAAATAAATATTTCGGTGTCAATGAAGATGGTACACCGAAACAGATGCTGAATAAAACTTTCTCATTTATCAGACATAGAAAGATTTTCTACATGGTCAGCGCTGCCATCATCATTGTCGGTATGCTGTTCGCATTCATCGGCGGCATGAATTACGGTATTGACTTTACCGGAGGCACCATGATTCAGATTGACATGGGTCAGCAGGTTCCGATCAATGATGTGGAAGATGCATTGAAGGATTATGATCTGGAGCCGTCTATTATCTATGCAGGCGAAGGCAATTCTCAGATCGTAATCAAAACGATTGCGTCACTGGATAATGCGAAACGTGCTGAGATCGTTGATACACTGGCACAGACCTGGGATATCTCTGCAGAGGATGTACTTGCATCTGAGCAGTTTGGACCATCTGTAGGTGATGAACTGAAATCCAACGCATTCCTGGCGGTAATCATTGCATCTATCGGCATGCTGATTTACATCATCTTCCGGTTCAAGTCATGGAAGTACGGTGCTTCTGCTATCATCGGCGTAGTGCATGACGTACTCATGGTAATTTCCTTCTATGCCATCTTCGGATATACGGTGAATAACCCGTTCATCGCAGCAATCCTTACGCTGGTTGGTTATTCCATCAATGATACGATCGTAATCTTTGACAGAATCAGAGAGAACAAGACCATGTTCCCGAAAGACGGCAGCGAGGTCAATATTGATAAGAGTCTGAATCAGACCCTCAACAGAACCATTATGACGTCCCTGACGACCCTGATCGTGATGATTCCGCTGTGCATCATGGTATCTGCAACGATTCGCGAATTCATCATCCCTCTGATGGTGGGCGTTATCGTAGGATGTATGTCTTCCATCTTCATCTGCAGCCCGATTTATTATGATCTGTGCAAGGGTTCTGAGGAATCCAAGTATGTGAAGAGCACGAAGGCCAAGAAGAAGAAATAAGAAACTGATCTTTTATCGAATAAATGAAACTACTGCATCAATAGGAGTTAAGCTGCATGTTGACAAAAGCCGAATTTCTTGAAGAATTACTGAAATACAATTCAAATTACGACACCGACCTGATTGGAAAGGCCTTTGATAAGGCAGAATCCCTGCATAACGGACAGTTGCGGAAAAGCGGAGAACCATATTTTGTTCATCCGATCAATGTGGCACTGATTCTGGCACAGCTGGGCATGGATGAAGAAACCATCGTCGGCGGGCTTTTGCATGATGTAGTAGAGGATACCGAATATACCAGAGAGGAGCTGGTGAACGATTTCAGTGAAGAAATCGCATTGCTGGTTGACGGAGTTACGAAACTCGGCTCCATTAAATTTGAATCTAAAGAAGAACTGCAGGCGGAAAACTTCCGCAAGATGTTTCTGGCCATGTCGAAGGACATCCGTGTCCTGATCATCAAGCTGGCTGACCGCCTGCACAATATGCGGACCATGCAGTTCATGTCACCGGCCAAACAGGTGGAAAAATCCAAGGAAACCCTTGAAATATATGCCCCGCTGGCAAGCCGTCTCGGTATTTCCACAGTGAAGTTTGAAATGGAGGACCTGGCACTCCAGTATCTTCATCCGGAAGAATTCAAAGACCTGAAAGAAAAGGTCGAAAACCGGAAGATACAGCGCTCAGAAACCATCAATATGGTCATCGATGAACTGAAAGAGGTCCTTGATGACATGAAGCTGAAATATGAGATCTACGGACGTGCCAAGCATTATTACAGCATCTACAGAAAGATGAAATATCAGAAAAAACAGATCGACGAAATCTTTGACCTGATTGCTGTGCGCGTTATCGTGGAAAATGTGAGAGACTGTTATGCCGTGCTTGGTCTGGTTCACACCATGTGGAAACCGATTCCCGGCAGGTTTAAGGATTATATTGCCATGCCGAAGCCGAACATGTATCAGTCACTTCACACCACAGTCATCGGAGAGCATGGTGAAATCTTCGAGATCCAGATCCGAACCTATGAAATGCATGAAGTTGCGGAATATGGTATCGCAGCCCACTGGAAGTATAAAGAGGGAAAGACCAATGCAGAAAATTCTTCCGATGATCTGAAGCTTGCATGGCTCAGACAGTCCCTGGAATGGCAGAAGGATCTGAAAGATCCGAAGGAATTCCTTGAGACAATGAAAATGGATCTGTTTGCAACGCAGGTATTCGTTTTCACACCGAAGGGTGATGTGATTGAACTTCCTGCAGGTTCCACACCGCTGGATTTTGCTTTCAAAATCCATTCAGCCATCGGTTGTAAATGTGTCGGCGCCCGTGTCAACGGCAAGATGGTTACCATAGACTATACGCTGCAGAACGGCGATATCGTGGAAATCGTGACCTCTGCCAATTCCAGCGGTCCAAGCGTGGACTGGCTGAAAATCGCCAAGTCTTCCAATGCCAGAAATAAGATACGGAACTGGCTGAAACGAGAAAATAAATCGGACACAGTAGATAAAGGAAAGGATATGCTGGATAAATATATCCGGAAAAAAGGATTCGATCCGCAGCTCTGTGCCAAGGCAAGCTATATCAACAAAGCAATGAAGGCGATGAATTTCGCCAGCAATGAAGAAGGGTTCGTCCAACTTTCCAACGGTGGAACCCTGATGAGCAAGTTCTGTAATCTGCTGTTCAGTTATTATAATGAGGATAACAAGCAGGCCGAGGTGAAATCCAATGAGGAAGTCATGGAGGACATCAAAGCCGCCGAAGCCCGGAAACAGCGCCAGCAGAAACAACAGGGAAGGAAAGACAACGATACGCCGGGTATTATCGTCAAAGGTGCAGACAATCTGATGATACGTGTAGCCAGATGCTGCAATCCGGTGCCAGGCGATGAAATCGTAGGGTTTATCACCAAGGGAAGAGGCATTTCTGTTCACAGGAAAGATTGTTCTAACGTAGTTTCTCTTCCGCCAGAGGAAAAGCAGAGATTTATCGAAGTGGAATGGGAAGATCTGAAAATGGGAAAATCCTATAACGCAGATATCTGCCTGCTGACCTATGACAGGAAGGGAATGCTTTCTGACATTTCCAAAACCTGTGAAGATATGGACATACATCTCTCTGGTGTGAACGCGAAAAGCGGAAAAGATGGAACGGTAAACATGACCATTACACTCTCCATTTCCAGTACGCAGGAAATGCAGAAGGTGCTTCGAAGCCTGCGGCTGATCGATGGTGTGATACAGGTATACCGGGCCAAATCCTAATGTAAAAAATAAAAAGAAAGCAGCGAGTAAAGAATAAGGATATGAGAGCAGTTGTACAGAGAGTAACGGAAGGTGATGTCACGGTCGAGGAACAGATTACCGGTTCCATCGGCTGTGGATATGTGGTTCTTCTGGGAGTGGAGGATACCGATACCGAGAAGGACGCGGAATATCTGGCAGAGAAAATTGTCGGACTCAGGATCTTTGAGGACGATGAGGATAAAATGAACCTGTCTCTGCAGGATGTGGGCGGACAGATGCTGGTGATTTCCCAGTTTACGCTTCTGGCTGATGCCAGAAAAGGAAGACGTCCTAATTTCGTAAAAGCAGCCAGACCGGAGCAGGCGAAAAGGCTGTATGATCATTTCGTAAAAAAAGTAAAGGAGCAGGGGATCTTCGTGGGGGAAGGAATCTTTCAGACCCATATGCTGGTTCGAATTCATAACGACGGACCGGTGACCATCCTGCTTGACAGCAATAAATTGTTTTAAGGAGTGTTACCATGAAAATCAGCAGATATCTAACCGGTCCCATTCAGGTGAATACCTATGTGGCATACGATGAAGAAACCATGGCAGGCTTCATGGTGGATCCGGGCGGCTATGTTTCCGCTATCACGGATCAGATAAAGAAAGACGGTATTGATCTGCAGTATATCTTTCTTACCCACGGCCATGGCGATCATATTGGCGGCGTGGAGGGTTACCGGCGTGATTTTCCGGCAGTGAAGGTGGTTGCGCACAGGGATGAACGTGAGCTGCTGATGGATGGAAATCTGAACAGTTCTGCTGAAATGTTCGGAAGACCCATCACGGTGGATGCGGATCTCTGGGTCGGAAACCGGGACAGTCTGCGTGTGGGGAATATTTCCATGACATTTTTCCATACGCCAGGACATACGAAAGGCGGAATGTGTATCTATATTGCCGGCAAACCTGGATACTGCTTCAGCGGAGATACCATTTTCCGATTTTCCATCGGCCGGACAGATTTTTACGGCGGCGATTTCCGCACTTTAATCAATTCCATTAAAGATGCGATCTTCCTTCTGCCGGATGACACGGTTCTTCTGCCGGGGCATATGGATGTATCCACTGTAGGAGATGAGAAGAGAGGGAATCCTTTTGTATAAAATCCTTCTGAAAAATATCGAAAAAAAATATGAATATGTGGAACTGATCAAGGTGTTTCTTACGCCGGACCAGTTTGAGGCCTTTACTGAAAGGGAATTTGAAGGAAGCGGTTCCGATGAATCTTCGGACACGCTGATCGCTGTCAATGTAGAAGGATCGGATGACAGGAATGAGATCAAAAGACAGTTATTTTGCCGGCTTTCTCAGCTGACCGGGCAGATACCTCCATGGGGGATTCTTACAGGCGTCAGGCCGGTAAAACTGACCGGCGAACTGTATCGGAAACTTGGCAGCCGCGAAAAAGTGCAGCAATGCCTGAAGACGGAATATCTGGTATCTGACGAAAAGATTCAGCTTCTGCTGGAAACTTATGAATATCAGCAGATGGTGCTGGGACCACCACCGGAAAATGGAGTGGGTCTTTATATAGGCATTCCGTTCTGTCCGACCAGGTGTCTATACTGCTCTTTTCCTTCCAATCAGAAAGGTTCGGATGAAATTGCAAAGTATCTTGAGGCATTATTTACCGAAATCCGTTACTGTGGACTCAGAATGCGCGAGACAGGTCTCTGGCCGGAATCCGTATATATTGGAGGCGGTACGCCGACTACTCTGTCACCGGACCAGCTGGACAGACTGTTGACGGAGGTGGAAACCCATATAGATCTGACCTGTACGAAGGAATTCACTGTGGAAGCAGGAAGACCGGATACTATTACGGAAGAAAAGCTGAAGGTACTGAAACAGCATGGGATAGCACGGATCAGCATCAATCCGCAGTCCATGAAAAAACGTACGCTGGAACTGATCGGCCGTTCCCATGAGCCGGAAGACATTCTGAACGCATTTCAAAAGAGTGCCTCTGCAGGAATTTCCATGATTAATGCTGACGTAATCGCCGGACTTCCTGAGGAAACACCGGAGGATTACAAAGATACCCTGGAAACGATATTGCGGCTTTCTCCGGAAAATATCACTGTCCATACACTTGCCGTAAAACGGGCATCACGCCTGATGGATCAGGATCCGGATTATCATTACAGACAGGGAAGGATCGTTTCAGAGATGCTTGAGAAGGGAAGCCGGATGCTGAAGGAAGCGGGGTACCGGCCTTATTACCTGTACCGGCAGAAACATATGGCCGGATCATTTGAAAACGTGGGATATTGCAAGGGTGACACCCCGTGCATTTATAATATCAGAATTATGGAGGAACAGCAGACCGTCATCGCGCTGGGTGCAGGCGGCATCAGTAAGGTGTATTTCCCTGATGAAAACCGTCTGGAACGAGTTCCCAACGTGACGAACTATGAAGTCTATATAGACAGGATTACGGAAATGCTGGAACGTAAAGAAGAAAATCTATTTAAGGAGGTTAAATCATGCTGACAAATGCGCCAAAAGGAACGAAAGACATCTTACCGGATCAGGTTCACAAATGGCACTATGTGGAAGGACAGTTCAGAGACATCTGCAGAAGATATGGCTTTAAAGAAGTGAGAACGCCGGTTTTTGAACATACAGAGCTGTTTACCAGGGGAATCGGTGATACGACGGATGTGGTACAGAAGGAAATGTATACATTTAACGACCACGGCAACCGCAGCATCACCCTGAAACCGGAAGGTACTTCCCCTGCAGTGCGTGCTTTTATCGAACATAAGCTGTATGCGGAGG
>JAQXSU010000183.1 GCA_029219125.1 Bacillota bacterium | reverse complement strand
CTATGAGGACGATCGTGTATTTTGCTTTCACGATGCGGAGCCGCAGGCACCGGTGCATGTGCTGCTGATTCCGAAGAAGCACATTACCTGTCTGGACGATGTGAAGGAAGAGGATCAGGAACTGCTGGGCTACATGATGTTCAAGATCCACGAAATCGCGGAATCTCTGGGACTGGAAAACGGTTACCGGGTAGTAAGCAACAACGGAGAAGATGCCTTCCAGACGGTGAAGCATCTGCATTTTCACATTCTCGGAAAGAGAAAGCTGACCTGGCCACCAGGCTGATGGAATGGCACAGGAAAATTATAGGAAAAAACGGCCGGAGTGGATTTTGCTCCGGCTTTTTCACATACAGCAGAAAACGTCGAGCACTCAGCGTCGAACAAATGTAGAATTGCTGCTGTCGGGAGGTGAAGAGAATGAGCAGGGAACATATTATGGCGGTTCAGAGAATGCAGGAGTATATCGCTTCGAATCTTGGAGATGAGATCACCATGGCGGATCTGGCACGGGTCTCGCTGTTTTCTCCGTGGTATTCCTACCGGCTGTTTCGCCAGTATACCAGTCTGACACCGGCAGATTACATCCGCCGTCTTCGGCTTTCACGCTCTGCGCTGATGCTGAAACAGGGTGAGTGCAGAGTGACAGATGCAGCGTTTGACATGGGCTTCGGCAGTGTGGACGGGTTTCAGCGGGCTTTTCTGAAAGAATTCTGCTGCAATCCGGGGGAATATGCCCGGACAAAGGTCCCAATTCCGCTTTTCATCCCCTATGGCGTAAAATTCAGAGAAATCCGAAGGGAGAGACATGAGATGAAAGAAGTGCAGAGTGTTTTTGTACAGCTGATGAGAAAGCCGGAAAGAAAGGTAATCCTGAAACGGGGAAGGTCTGCCGAAGATTATTTCCAATACTGTGAAGAGGTGGGCTGTGATGTGTGGGGAATTCTGGTGAGCATGGATTCTCTGTGCGGAGAACCGGTCTGCCTGTGGCTTCCGGACCGATACAGAAAACCGGAGACATCGGTGTATGTACAGGGGGTGGAGGCAGAGACGGACTATGCCGGGCCGGTTCCGGAAGGCTTTGATACGATTATCCTGCCGGAGACAGAGTATCTGGTATTTCAGGGGGAACCCTTTGCGGAGGAGGAGTACTGCGAAGCCATTGAGGCGGTGCAGCAGGCCATGGATCGGTATGATCCGGCTCTGATCGGCTACGGTTGGGATGATGAAAACCCTAGAATCCAGCTGGAGCCGCAGGGTGAACGGGGATATATTGAGATGCGTGCGGTGAAGAAACGCAATGGGACGTAACGGAAGGAAATGAAAATGAAAAAATATAATTATATTGATTTCATGAAAATCATAGCAATGTTTATGGTGATTGCGGCGCACTGCGGCCTGTTTTTCAGTGATAACGAATTCTGGCTGATTAAAGCAGACTATCAAAGCAGATGGATCAGTAAATTTCTTGTGTTGTCCGTCGTTCCGATTTTTACGTTTGCAGGAGGGTTTCTTCTGCAGGTGTCTCTACAAAAGAATAAGGAAAGTATAAGTATTGCTGGTCTGATAAGAAAGAAAGCAGTCCGGCTTCTGATTCCTTATTTTACATATGGGATATTATGGCTTGTTCCAACCTATACCTTGTTCGACATTCCAAGCTTTGGACGAGACAAGGGCGCTTCGCTGGTAGATGGCTATATCGCCATGGCTCTGGGGAAGTTCTCGGATGTGGCCTGGTTTCTCCTGATGATGTTTTGGGTTACCGTGATCTGGATTCTGCTGAACCGGTTGCTGAAGAAAGAGAATCTGGGATATGGCTTCCTTGTATCGATTGTATTATATTTCGCTGCCCATTTCATTTTAGGACAGGTTGATTATTTCAAAATTTCGCAGATTGATATTTACATTATTGTGTTTTTTCTGGGAGCGGCTTTTTTCTATCTATCCGATGCAATATATCAGAATGCCCCGAAATGGATTCTGATTGGCGGCTCTATGGCCGGGATTGCAGTTTGCGTCTTTCTGGCACCGATTTCAACAGAAATATACACGCTGGAATGCATACTGAAACTTGTCGTTCCGATCTTGTTCGTAACGCTCTCCATGGGTTTATGCCGCACAAAAGCGGAAGGCAAGCTGGAAGAAAGTGCAGCTTATCAGTGGCTTCGAAAAAATAATCTTTATATCTATCTGCTCCAGGCACCTGGAGTGTACATTGCATTTGGAATAATATACCCACTGCTGGGTTCACACATATGGCTCTGCTTGCCGGTGCTATATGCAGCAACCGTCGTATTGGATTTGATTGTGACACGGATTTTCTTATTCATAAAAGACAGAATGATCAGGAGCTGAAGGCATGATCAGAAACTGAAGGAATGACAAAGAAAAGAATCAGGTTAAAACACTGGTGATTGTGCCGATGGCCATCGCGGTGGGGACAGGCTGCGCCCTCCCGGGTCCGAGTCCCTTATGGCCATTCATGAAATAAAAAACTGGAATGAGATAAAAACCCATTCCAGTTTTTAGTTGGTGCGGCCAACGGGACTCGAACCCGTACGCCCTGCGGACACAAGCACCTCAAGCTTGCCTGTCTGCCAATTCCAGCACAGCCGCACATCAGATCGTTTTCAGTTTTTCGTCAACGATATTATTTTACTTGGTTCCGGCATGTTTGTCAACATATTTCTGGGAAATCGTGCGGGATTTTCTTTTGAAACAACCGAGGAACGCGGGATGACCGAAGCCGAATCGATGGGGATTCCACGAACACATACTTATTCGTATAAAAAATGCGAAAAGGGTCGGGTTGACCATTAGAGAATTCGTTGAAATCGCCTGAAAATACGAAAAATTACAGTATTTTCAGGCGATTTTCGTAAATAATCAGGAATTTCTTCTTCTTCCTCAGTGTGCGACCCGACCCTTTTGAAGAAAAAAAGTACGATATGTATGGGTTAGTTGAATCAAACTGCGTGGATCGCAACACACCGCGGGAGCGACTCATTTCTTCGGCATGAACATGCCCACCGTTTCTCCTACCAGCATTCCCAGGCCGATTCCAAGTCCTAGGTTGAAGTGCATGGATGTAGCGAGCGCCACGCCGAAGCACATACCGATGCACATGCCCTCAGCCATGTGGTTTTTCTCTTTGGAATCCTTTATTCGATTGTGATTGGCTGCCAGCAGTGCCAGACAGATGCCAACGATGACGAACGGCAGTGCTGCGAAAATAAAATCTTTCATTTCCAATCTCCTTTCTTCATCGCCAGTGTTTTTACGTTGCCGGGTGGTGCCGCTGGGGTGGTTTACCGAGTCACTATGCCGGATTCCCCAGGCGATCAATCATTTTCTTCAGGCGATACAGCTGATTCAACACGAAACCGCCGGCAATGATCAGAACCGGCCCGGCGGACGCCGCCAGGCCCATGAAGAAGCCGCCTGGAAAACCGCCCCCAGGACCCGGGAAAAGATCTGTGGTAAAATATAGAAGCAGGTAGGCCAGAAGAATCAGGATCATCGGAGTGACCAGCAGAGCATGCCGGCGGATGATGCTGCGGCACATCTCAATCTTGGAGGCATTATCGCTGAAGATGGACATGTCTTCCTCTTCACTATATGGCTTGCGGAAGTAGTACCACTGGCGGAACCGGGTGACAAATTCCCAGCCGTAGTCGGCGTACATCTGAATGTATTCCGCCTCGCTGACATCGTCCGCAGGGAAGTCCAGCTGATAGGTCCAGTTTTCTTTCGGACAGCTTTCGAACCGGTATTTGAAGCCGGTGGTGGAAAGCATCTTCCATCCCTCCCGGTGCATGAAGGAAAGCCAGGCTGCCTCCACATCGAATTCAGAAATATAGAAAATCTGACGCTCTGTCAGTATATCAGGGATTGTTTTACTGTTGTTCATGGACGAATTCTCCTTTACTGTTTCGATAGAGCCGTTCGATTCGCGCAATTTCAAGGTCCAAAATTTCCCGGCCCAGGTCTGTAATCTGATATAGTTTTCGTTTGTCTTCTTCCCGGGTGAAGCAGATGAGGCCGTCCTTTTCCATCTTGGAAAGGCTGCCGTACATGGTGCCGGGGCTGATGACGATCTCGCCGCCGGTCATGGATTTCACCTGCTGTGTGATGCCGTAGCCGTGGTTTTCCTGCTGCAGACAAAAGAGAATGTAGAAACCCGTCTCCGTCATGGGAATGTAGACACGTCTGATTTTATCGTTCATATAAGATACTCCTTTTGGTGCGATATATCGAAGTGCAATATATATTGTGGTTCAAGTATATCACGGTGCGATATATCTGTCAAGAGATATTTTCGTTTTTTTTTCGTTTCTTTGCTTTTCATTTCTTCGCAAAATAAATTCCCCCGGCATTTTCATAACGTCGGGGGAGTGGATTTTGTCGAGATTCGATGGTATCGGGGATCAGGATGCAGAGGCATTGCCAGGATGGTGATGGAGTTTGGGAATGGAAAGCTTTCGGATCCGGTGGTGCCTGCGTGGGGCGAAAAGAAAGCCCAGACTACGGTTGTAGACTTTGAAACCCCAGACCGAGTAAAAGGCATTCTTATGGCGGGCTTTGCGGGTGAAATCGCGGACGGTGCCGCCGAAATCGGTGATGCGGTGCTCTTTGATGGCCTCGATCAGGTCGTCGTTACTGCGGATGTCGGCGTCGATTTCCGTATAGGCCATGCCCACATATTTTTCTTCATGGGAATCGGAGCCGCCGGTGCAGGGCTTGCCGTAGCGTGCCGCCATCAGACGGGCAATCCGGTTGGCCTGGGCCGATTCACAAGTGTTAAAGCCCTCCACGAAATCGAATTCGTAAAAGATCCGCGGGTTGCGGCGGACTTTTTTATAGAACATAGCGCTGGAACTCTTGGAGCCAAAGGGATGGGCCGGACCCAGAATGCCGCCCATATGATGGACCACGTGAATCAGCTGTTCCACGGACATGCCTCGGATCCGGAGAAGATCCAGTTGCACGCCGTCCGGCATGATCACGAGGAAGTGGCCGGCATCTTTCGTATCGTATTCGATGCCTTCCAGTACCACGAAATCGCCGGCCTGCAGGGAAGAAACGGAATTCCGCCACTGCCGGTAGCCGCGATAGGAATCGTGGTCGGTGACCAGCATGCCGTGAAAACCCTGCTGCTTCAGAAGCTCTATGTAACGTTCCAGGGACACGCGGGAGTCGATGGAACCGGATTTTGTATGACAATGTAAATCAAATTTCATGCTTTTTTCTCCTTACATAGTTATCTTATACCCCGGAACCACAGGTTGCAAGATGTAAATCACGGGGTTTCTGTAAAATATACGTAAAACGGCGCAAAAATGCATTTTTACATTTCAAAAAATCTCTTGCCATCCCACGGCAAAAATAGTATAATATTTCCGTTATAGGCTTGCGGCCTCTATTTTTGGTGGCTGCAAGATGGTTCACAGCGAGAGATTTCATGTTAGGCAGGAGGTGAATTGGAATATGGCACAGGTTATCGTAAGAGAAAATGAAAGCTTAGAAAGCGCTCTGAAGAGATTCAAGAGATCTTGCGCAAGAGACGGCGTAATGTCTGAACTGAGAAAAAGAGAGCACTATGAAAAGCCAAGCGTAAAGAGAAAGAAAAAATCTGAAGCGGCTAGAAAAAAGGCTAAAAAATACTAATTAAGGTGATGATTCATTAATGACTTTAAAAGAACAGTTAATGGCTGACTTTAAGGAGGCCATGAAAGCAAAAGATGAAGTGGCGAAAAACACCATCAGCTTTGCGAGAGCTGCAATCAAGCAGTACGAAGTTGACCACAGAGAAGAACTTGACGATGCCGGAATCGTAGCGATTCTTGCCAAGCAGGTGAAAATGAGAAAAGACGCCCTTGCTGATTTTGAAAAAGCTGGAAGAACCGATCTGGTGGATTCCTATAACGCGGAAATCGAAATTCTGACCAGATATCTGCCGGAACAGCTTTCTGAAGAAAAGCTCAGAGAGATTGTGAAGGAAACTGCGGCAAGCCTCGGAATCGAAGGCGGCAAGCAGAACATGGGTAAGCTGATGGGGCCTGTCATGGCGAAGGTAAAAGGCCTTGCCGACGGCAACGCAGTGAAAAAAGTAGTTCAGGAATTTCTGGGCTGAATAAGAACCTTGGACAACCCGGTTTTCGCCGGGTTGTTTTTCTTTCAGGAAAAGACAACGTGAGGAGATAAGACAGATGGAAAAGAGAATCATAACTGCAGCCCTGACCGGAAACTGGGGCGACAAATCCACGAACCCGGCTCTGCCGATGACACCGGAAGAAATCGCAGAGGCTGCCTATGCATGCTGGAAAGAAGGTGCGGCAGTCGTACATATCCACATGAGAGATGAAGAAGGGCATCCGACCATGCGGGTGGACCTGTTTGAAAAGAGACCATAAAGCTGATTCAGGAAAAATGCGACGTGATCATCAACATGACGTCCTCCGGCGGCCACTCTCTGGACGGCATGGCTTCCGACGAGACCAGGATGCTGCCGTTCCGCAAGCTGAAGCCGGAAATGGGCTCCTTTGACTGCGGTACCCTTAACTGGCTCCATCAGACCATCTTCGAAAACAGCCCGAAGTTCCTGGAGCAGCTGGGACACCTGATGCAGGAGGTGGGCTGCAAGCCGGAACTGGAGATTTTTGATGTGGGCATGGTGGACACCGCCAAATACTATCTCAAAACCGGCGTACTGAAGGCACCGTGCCACTTCCAGCTGGTCATGAATGCGGCGGGCGGCATGGCCGGTACCGTGGAAAACCTGGTGTACCTGAAGAACCAGCTGCCGGAAGGTTCCACCTGGTCTGCCACCGGTATATCCAGGAGCCATATGCCGATCCTGCTGGCGACGCTGGCCCTGGGCGGTCATGTCCGCGTGGGACTGGAGGATAACGTATACTATTCGAAGGGCGTTCTGGCCGAATCCAACGCCCAGTTGGTGCGCCGCGCCGCTGCCATCATCCGTGAAGCCGGCTATGAGGTGGCCACCCCGGCAGAAGCCAGAGAGATTTTGGGAATCCGGAAGTAGCGTGCCTGCCGACGACTTCTCCGGAGAACCTTCGACGGGAACGAAGCGGGCAGGAAACGAAAATGCATGAGAAAGCTGATCCGAAATGGTCAGCTTTTTTTAATCTTAGAAACATGATAAAATAAACTTGTCACATTTCCGGAATTCACACGTTTATATAGTAAAGAGACCGCTTCAGCGGCAGCACAGATGAAAGGAGGCACGGTGTATGGAAAAGGATCTGCTGGAAAGGCTGTATCGTGAATACTATCAAGCCGTATTTCTGTACTGCCTTTCGCTGTGCGGCGATCAACAGACGGCAGAAGATCTGGCAGCGGATGCGTTTGTGAAAGCATATCTGAGTCTGCCGGACGAAATACCGTCATTTCAATACTGGCTGTTCCGTGTCTGCCGGAATCTATGGATTGACAGTCTGAGAAAAGGAAAAAAGAAAGCTGATATGCAACCGGACGATTACCTTCATTCAATACCGTATATACAATCTCCGGAAGCGGAGTACCTGAAAAGCGAAAGATATCGGTATCTGTGGAATGCCATCGGTACGCTGGAACCGATGGATCGTGAAATCATCACGCTGCATTATTTCTCCGGTCTTTCACTGCAGGAGATTGCGGTACTTCTGGGAAAAAGCGGTCCGGCAGTGCGGCAGAGAATGCACCGGCTTAGAAAAACACTGAAACGAAGAATGGAGGAGCAGGGATATGAATTTTAGAGAGGCAATGGATCATTACAGAGCGGATACTGCCAGTGAGGAAGAACGGAAACTGGTGGAACAGGAACTGGAAAAAATGCAGCTGCTTGAAGAATACATGGATGAGCGGTGGAACGACAGCATCAGATCAGGAACAGAAGACAGGGAGGATACGGATTTTGCGGCATCGGAACTGAAAGATGTACGCCGGAGCCTGCGATGCCGGGCTGCCCGCATTGTTCTGATCAGTCTCGTTCTGACAGCAGTGCTGCTGCTGTCCATATTCTATGTGGTGATTCCGGCAGCAGAAAAGCAATATCTGGATCCGGAAACCAATACCTTCGACTGTCCATTTGATACGGATCTGGAGTTGGCACTGGCTGCTTACAGTGAGCTGTTTGTCCCCGATCAGTCCATTCTAAGCCTTTCCTCCAGCCGAACCGGGTTTGCTTCTTATAACCTGACCATACAGTATTTCGATCCGGCAAGATGGCGAGATACCAGGCATGTCTCTGCTCGTCTGGAAAAAAATCAGCTGACCATTCCGGCGGATATGCTGATGACATCACCATCAAATATTTTTGAGCGCGGCTGCTTCGGCTTCGGGGCTTTCGGAGAGGAATTCAATGAAGACGTTTATCATCGTCTTTCACAGCTGCCGGAATATGTGAAGGTATATGCGGCAGTATCCTTCCCGGAAGATCTGACCATGGAAGAACTGATTGAGTTTTCGGATAGTTTGAAAGATGGTGAAGTCTGCTGGATTGGGGTCCGCCATGTGGAAGAAAATCGGCAGCTGCTGCCTCTGTGCGGCATATATCCTTTTTCCGGCGGAAAGATTCGGGAGAACATTAACAATGCATATCCGATGTTTGAGATCAAAGGATCGGAGATGACAGGAGATAATCTTCGTCAGCATTTTCAGTCCCTGCTCAAGTATATGGCAGACTGGACAGATGACAAAACTCAAATCGGCGATATTACGAAAACGTATTACGAAGAGGTGCTCGATTATGTGGAAGAAAATGGCGTGCATACTTACGGCTGTTATGTGACCGCCAGTCCGAAGACGATACTCGGACTTCTGGACAGTGGAGAGATCACGCAGGCATATCTGGCGGATGCCTGGCTGGATTTCTGATCTGATTTAAACAGCGGTATATGAATAGCATTACGTGGGAATCACATGAACAGCAAAGGGCGAATTCCGATTCAGGAATTCGCCCTTTTTGTGACTTGTATCGCACGAAATATTAAATATTATGGGTAATCAAATTTTTCTCTTAGAGTCCGATTGCAACTGCAATGACGATCAGGATGCACTGCAGCAGGACGATCATGCCGAACAGCGGTGTGATGAACTT
>JAQXSU010000182.1 GCA_029219125.1 Bacillota bacterium | reverse complement strand
GAAGCCAAAGGAGAATAATCTCCTTATTCCGGCCCGGCCTGCGCAAGCTTGTCCCCCCGCAGCCATACCGGCCCCGCAGCACACTCGCCCCGCAGCACACTCGCCCCGCAGCACGACTGCGGGGCTTTTTTTACTTTATTTTGGTTATTTTTTGGTTTTTATTCGGTTGATTTTTGGTTTGTTTGGTGCTATAATGGTTTTATCAAAGGAAGGTGATTTTCATGACCATTGAAGAAATGAAACAGAGAAAAAAAGAGCTGGGCTATTCCAACACCATGATATCCCAGCTTTCCGGCGTGCCCCTGGGTACGGTCCAGAAAATTTTCAGTGGCGCAACCACTGCACCGCGGTACGAAACACTTTCTGCGCTGGAACGGATCCTGAGCCCCACATCCGCAGACAGGTCCCGTACCTCATCCGCCGATTCATCCGGCAGTTCCAGACTGGGTGAAACGGAGTTTACCTACCCTGCTTCCGGTAACACTGCTTCCGGCAACGCCCATTCCGTTCCGAAAAAGCGCCCCGGAGAATATACGCTGAAGGATTATTACTCCCTGCCGGATGACCAGAGGGCAGAACTGATTGACGGCGTGCTCTATGACATGGCGACGCCCACGGTAACCCATCAGATGATCATCAGTCATCTGCATTCGTGCATCTACAATCACATTTTTTCCAAAAAAGGCCGCTGTCTTCCGCTGTTCGCTCCGGTCGGCGTGCAGCTGGACTGTGATGACAAGACCATGGTGGAGCCAGATGTGGTCATCGTCTGCGACCGGACGAAGGTTATCAACCGGTGTATCTACGGTGCCCCTGATTTCATAGCGGAGGTACTGTCTCCGTCTACGAAACGAAAGGATATGTTTCTCAAGCTGAATAAATATATGAATGCCGACGTGCGGGAATACTGGATAATCGACCCTATGAAAAAAGCAGTCCTCGTATACGACTTCGAGCACGATAATTATCCGCAGCTTTTCGGGTTCGACGCTTCCGTCCCTGTTTCCGTTCTGGACGGAGAATGCATCATCGATTTCAGTGCAATGTATGAATACATTCGATTTTTGTATGACGATGACGGTTCTCAGGACGATACCGAAGCATAGCAAATCTATCATTCTTCATTCAGAAAAACAGAAAACCGGAGAATCGCGATATTCTTTCAGATGTCTTTACAGACAATCTTTTTATCCGCTTTTCTCCGGTTTTGTTTCTGCTTACACTTTCGTCTTAAATTGCACGCTTATCTGTTTCAACTTTAGATTTATATGCACTGGTCTTTTTTACCGGCTTATATCCGTTGGCATAGTAATAGTCTCCGTGCTTCGTCACCGGAATGACCCAGTTTACCGTGTACGCCGTGTGATTCTGCACTTTCTTTTTCGTAATGAAGTTTGTTTTCGAAGTGTACAGGTTCCGTTCCTCCGAAAACATGACAGACTGACCGAACACATTATATCCGATGAAATCGCAGGCCCGCAGCCGATAAATATACCCCTTGGCGCCGCTTACCCTGGTAATTTTCAGCCGATGCGTGCTCTCACTGTAGGAATATTTGCTCTTTGCCAGAGGCTTTGCCGCAGTGTAATAGGAAACCGGACTTGAGAACTCGCTCCATGTGTTGTCATATTTCGGATCGGTATAGCGTGCTCTGATCTTATAGTAATAGCGGGTATTGGCCTTCAGCTTGTTCGCATTGTCGCCGTCCTGCACGGTGCCGTATGTTTCTCCTAAATCAGAGTGATTGGAGCCCGTGAAGGTCTTCACCAGCTTGTATCCGGAATCTTTGCTCGTCGACCGATACAGTTCATATTCCACGCTCGTTTCACGAAGGATCTTGAAATCGATTTCGTTCTGGAAATAGAAGAGGTAATGGTTGGCTTTGCCCTGGGAACGGAGAGTGGTGCCCGGACAGCTTTCATTCGACGTGACTGTCATGTGGATTGTAAACCGCCTTCCTGCCAGTGCTCCCTTGACCACATCGATGTACACCTCGCACTGGCCGCCTCCGGCAGGTACTAGGGTATAGGACTGATACGGGCTGCCTGCCATAGATGCCTGCGTCACACTGACCTCCATGATGCCCGGGTCGGAAGAGCTTACCGTATATCCGTCATCCCAGTAGTTGAAGGTTTCTTTCACAGTACCTTCCATAAAGGTCAGAGCATCTCCCCACTTATCTCTGATGTTACAGCTGCGTCCCTTCTCCATGGTATCATATTCCGGGATGGTGTTTGTCACACCCGTAAACCGACCCTGATACTGAATTTCCATGGCCTGCGCTCTTGCCGTATGCATCGCGCAAACAACGAAAACAAGGATGATTGCTGCCATTGCAGTTCGCCAAATACTTCTGATTGCTGCTTTCATGTTTCTCTCCTGTCTGCTGTTATTCCTGAAAATACTGCCGGATATGTTCTTCAATGATGGAAAGGATCTGCTCCCAGCCGCCGCTGCCTTCTGCATCGGCTTCCAGTTTGAACTCGGTCAGCAGGTAGCGCCGAACCGTAGCATAGATTTTTCTGCGGTAATAGTCCAGCGCCTCATCCACCGTTCGGATGCCTTCGGATTTCAGCTGCCGAATGTCGTACTCGCTGTAATCCACCGTGATCCTTCCCCGTTGTCGCAGGCTGCCGCCCGGTCCGCCGAAATCACAGATATTCAGATCCACATTGTTATAGAACGGGCTGTCCGGCAGCAGCCGGACCTTTTTTACACTGGTAAACGGGTTGGTATCGGTCTTTTCGCTCATGATGTTTCCTCGCAGTTGCATTTTTATATCAGCAGTATAACACAAAATCTACGAAATTACTTCATTTATTTTTTCTGCAATGAAAATCATCCGTTCCGCTGGGAGCCAGTATTCGTACGTCACGCCGTCTATGACAACCGGCTTGTATTCTTCCCGCAGCACTTCCCCGGTGTCCAGATCCACCTCAAAATATATTTCTGCGTCTGCCATGCTCACCGGCTTTTCGTTGAAATACACGCTTACCTTCAGTACCGAATCCCGTTTCAGCGCTTCTGCGCCGTAAGCCGGTTCAAACTCTGTAAACATGCTGGAAATCACACCGGCCGAAAGCTCCGCAAAATCCGCACCCTTCACGATTGTCATTTCGTCTGTCGGCAGCTGCTCCGGCTTCGGTTCGCTGGACCAGGCACTGCCGCAGGCTTCCCATTTCAACAGATTTTCCCGCTGCAGAAGCACAGTGGCTTCATATCGGCGTCCGTTCTCCGCCTTTCTGCTGATGATGGCATCTTTTTTCTGTACGTCGTCTGTTTCGTAGCTTCTGACTGCACAGATTGCCCCATTTCCGAACATGTTATTCCGGCACCATTCATCCACTGCCTTCTCCGGGGTATGGTCTGCTGCATATCCCCTCGCCAACAGGAAACACAAGACGAGAAGAATACATGCGGCGAACAGATTTTGCACAGCGGCCTGTCTGCGTGAACGTTTGTGTGTTCGGAAAAATTGTCTCAGTTTTTTCAAGAAATCACCTCCCCGGTGGTAAGGTCGATGGTAAAAGCAAAGGCATCGCCGAACTTGTCATAACGGAATTCGGCAGTTTCGGTATCCTGCGGAAAATTCTCGTAGGTAATCAGATGTACCCCCACACGGTTTCCATCTTCATCTACGCCGGTATGGTGCTCCGCCATGGTTGCCTCTGCCTCGCTGCAGTGAATTTCCAGGATGCTGCTTGTCATGGAGCAGGCGCCCCTGCTGGTGAGAATCACCACCAGCCGTCCGTCATACCTGTCATATGCTATATTTCGGAAGGTGATGTCCGTATCCGCGATTGTCACAGTCCAATCGGGTTCCCAGTGATACAGAATATCTCCGGACTGATTGTACTTCGGATCATAGTACTCAGACAGGCTTGCATAGGTTTTTTCCAGGTCCAGAGATGTATTGCCGGTCAGACTCTTTTCTGCCTGCTGATCCATCCATCCGAAAATCAGGATTCCTGCGGTCAGAAGGACCGTTATGAGCAGGATTGTCCAACTGCCCATCCAGAGCCATCCGAGCCACGGTTTATGCTGCCGGTTCAGCTGAATGCCCAGTTCTGTCGGGTCGCCCATGGCTTCCAGCAGGCGAGCTTCCGTATCGGCCTCTGCCGCTTCTCCGGTCATTTCCTCCATGCGGTCCTCCATGTGTTCGCTGAGCTCCTGCCGGATCTTTTTACGATCGGGGGTGAACCGAATCTGGTGAAGGACTTCTTCCATCCACTTTTCTCTGTCCATACGCTACACCGGGGACAGCTTACTGCCCAAAATCACCTTGTTCACCGCATTGCTGAAAACATTCCACTGCTCAGTTTCATCGGCCAGCGCTTCCAGACCTGCCGGCGTGATATGATAGTACTTCCGTTCCTTTCCGGATTCGGCTTTCTGCCGGTAGGCTGTAACCAGGCCGTCATTTTCCAGCTTGTGGAGCACCGGATACAGTGACCCTTCCTTGAACTGGAAGGTGGCGTCGGACCGTTCCTCCAGCGTCTTGATGATTTCGTAACCGTAGCAGTCCTTTTCCGCCAGCAGGGTCAGCACCAGAAGCACGGTACTGCCGCCCACCAGACCTTTATCCATTTTCATAAAATCCCCTCCTTGGTTAGCATGGTTTTCGCCGCTTCGCCATCACGGTACTGTGGCGCCGTCGCGTCACCACCGCAGCATGGCATCGAAGCAAATGCATAGATTATCTAGGTATCATTCTTGCGTCCTATTATACTTAGATATTCTAAGTATGTCAACCAATATTTTTCGGAGATGCGTTACAATATTTCCAGAAAACGAAAAATGACGCAAATGCATAATGATCAAAGGCATTTGCGTCACTCATATTTTATTCTATCATCATTTTCACGTGTTCAAACTATGCCCGGTCTCCGGTCACCCTGCACCCGCCTGATCCATGCCCGCCTACTCCAGCTCGAATGCACCGGTGTAGAGCTGGTAGTACCGGCCTTTTTCGGCCATCAGGTGGTCGTGGTTGCCTCGTTCGATGATGCGGCCCTGATCCATGACCATGATTACGTCTGCGTTCTGAATCGTGGAAAGGCGATGGGCGATGACGAAGACGGTACGTCCTTTCATCAGGTTATCCATGCCCCGCTGCACGATGGCTTCCGTTCGGGTATCGATGGAGGATGTTGCTTCATCCAGAATCATCACCGGAGGATCGGCTACAGCTGCCCGGGCGATGGAAAGGAGCTGCCGCTGGCCCTGGGACAGGCCGGAGCCGTCCCCTTCCAGCACGGTATCATAGCCGTCCGGCAGCATGCGGATGAATCCGTCCGCATTGGCCAGCTTGGCTGCAGCGATACACTCCTCATCGGTGGCGTTCAGCCTTCCGTAGCGGATGTTCTCCATGACGGTGCCGGTGAACAGGTTGACATCCTGAAGCACCACACCCAGAGATCTGCGAAGGTCTTCTTTTCGAATCTTATTGATGTGGATGCCGTCATAGCGAATCTTACCATCGTCGATGTCGTAGAACCGGTTGATCAGGTTGGTAATGGTGGTTTTGCCGGCACCGGTGGCACCTACCAGCGCCACCTTCTGTCCAGGTTCTGCATAGATGGAAATATCGTGAAGGACCGAATGATCCTCTTCATAACCAAAATCCACATGGTTCAGATTGATCTTTCCCTCCATCGGCACCAGGGTATAACCTTCCGGCGAATCTTCTGCGATGACGATTTCCCCGTCTTCATTCATCCGCTTCACGCCGTCCGGTACCTTCCATGCCCACATGCCGGTTCGCTCTTCACAGGCCGTCAGGCTGCCGTCTTCATTGCGGCGGGCGTTCACCAGGGTTACGGTTCCGTGGTCTTCTTCCGACGGTTCATCCAGCAGTTTGAAAATACGGGACGCGCCGGCCATGGCCATGATGACGGAATTGAGCTGCTGAGAAATCTGTGCAATCGGGTTGACGAAGTTTCTGGACAGAGTCAGGAATGACGCGATGGTACCCAGCGTCAGCACCGGCTCACCGCCCAGTGAAAGATTGGACACCCCGCTTATGGCCATGGCACCACCTGCCACCGCCACGGTCACATAGAGTACATAGCCCAGATTTCCCATGATCGGCATCAGCACATTGGCAAAGGTATTGGCTGCGGTGGCAGCCTCGCACAGTTCTTCATTTTTCCGGTCAAACGCTTCTTTGGACTTTTCCTCATGGCAGAATACTTTGACCACCTTCTGTCCGTTGATCATCTCTTCGATATATCCGTTGACATCGGCGATGTTCTTCTGCTGTTTCATAAAGAAGCCGCCGCTTCGTCCTGCAATCTTCTTTATCAGCACCAGCATCAGCACGGTGAAAGCCAGCACCACCAGAGTCAGCCAGATGCTCAGGTGCACCATGGAGACGAACACTGCGATCATGGACACCACAGATGAGAACAGCTGCGGCAGACTCTGGGACAGCATCTGCCGGAGCGTATCTGCGTCGTTGGTATAATAGCTCATTACATCACCATGGGTGCGGGTGTCGAAATATTTCACCGGCAGTGTCTGCATATGTGCAAACATTTCGTCACGGATGATTTTCAGAGTGCCCTGGGAAACCACCGCCATGGTTCTCGTGAAGAAGAAGGTTGCCAGAATACCTGCCAGGAATACGCAGCCGATCTTCAGGATGGCATGCAGCAACCCGTCGAAAACAGGGGCTGCCTCCAGCAGCATCGGCAGAATATAATCGTCGATCAGACTCTGCAGGAACAGTGAGGATGCCACGCTGGCAGCCGCGCTGACCAGAATGCATATAATTACGAAAATCAGACGTACTTTATACTGTGCCAGGTATGTCAGAAGCCTTGGAATCGTTCCTTTCTCCAGCTTCATGCCCGGTGCAGCCATCATGCCGCGAGGGCCGCCAGGACCATGTCCGGGGCCGTGGCCGTGGGGTCTGCCGGGGCCGTGGCCGCCGGGGCCCATAGGCCTGCGTTCTGTTGTTCTTTTCTCTGCCATTATGCCACACCCCCTTCTTCCAGTCCGGTCCGGTTCTGGGACTGGTATACTTCCTGATAGATCGCATTGGTAGCCAGGAGCTCCTCATGGGTTCCCACGGCTGCGATTTTTCCGTCGTCCAGAACCACGATCTTATCTGCATCCTGCACGGATGCCACGCGCTGCGCGATGATGATCTTCGTGGTATCCGGAATTTCCTCTGCGAAGGCCCTGCGGATCAGCGCATCGGTCTTCATATCCACCGCGCTGGTGGAATCGTCCAGAATCAGGATTTTCGGATGAGCCAGCAGGGCTCTGGCAATACAAAGCCGCTGCCGCTGACCGCCGGACACATTGGTTCCGCCCTGTTCGATCATGGTATCATAGCCCTGTTCCATGTCCTGAATGAACTCGTCTGCACAGGCCAGTCTGCAGACTCTCTGAAGTTCTTCGTCTGAAGCGTTTTCATTGCCCCAGCGCAGATTTTCTTTGATGGTGCCGGAGAAAAGCACATTCTTCTGCAGCACCATGGCAACCTGTTTCCGAAGGGTTTCCATATCATACTCCCGGACATCCACGCCGCCCACCAGCACTCTGCCGCCGGTCACATCGTAAAGACGAGGGATCATCTGCACGAGAGTGGATTTTGAGGAGCCGGTGCCTCCGAGAATTCCCACGGTCTCCCCGGAACGGATCTCCAGGCAGATATCGCTAAGGGCATTCTGGCCCCGGTGTCCGTCGCACTTTCCGTAGGCGAAGCTCACATGATCAAATGCCACAGAGCCGTCTTTCACTTCATATACCGGATGTTCCGGATTGTGGATGTCGCTTTCCTCCTCCAGAATCTCCACGATTCTGTCTGCGGAAGCTTTGGCCATGGTCAGCTGCACGATGATCATGGAAATCATCATCAGGCTCATGAGGATCTGCATCACATAGGTGATCAGGCTCAGCAGCTCACCGGTGGACAGGCCCAGCGCCGCATCGTTTCCCGAAGCCAGGATGGCCCTTGCACCCAGCCAGGAAATCAGCAGGATGCAGGTATACATACAGAACTGCATCAGCGGCATGGCCAGCATCATATTCTTTTCTGCCGTAACAAAATCTTTGCAGATGGCGCCGGACATTTTCCGGAATTTTTCCGTCTCGTGTTCCTGCCGGTTGTAGGATTTCACCACCCGCATGGCGTACAGGTTTTCCTGCACCACGTTATTGAGCTTGTCGTAGCTGCGGAACACCGTGTTGAAAATCGGATAGACCTTTCGGATGATCAGGAACATGCCGATCCCCAACACCGGCAGTACTGCCACAAAGATCATGGACATCTCCGCATCGATGCGAAACGATGCGATCAATGCAAAAATAAGCATGGCCGGTGCACGGAATGCGATCCGGGTCATCATGTGAAAAGCGTTCTGAATGTTTGTCACATCCGTCGTCAGCCTTGTTACGATGCTGGCTGTGGAAAAATGGTCAATATTGGAAAAGGAATAGGTCTGCACTTTGTAGAACATGGCCTGCCGGAGATTCTTTGCGAATCCCGACGAGGACACTGCCGCAAACCGCCCCGACAGCACGCCGAAGGCCAGCGCCAGAAGGGCCGCCCCCAGCAGCAGAAGACCGTATCTGGTAATCGCCGACATATTTCCTGTGTCGATTCCCTTATCGATCAGATCTGCCATGATCAGCGGGATGAGGATCTCCATCACCGCCTCCAGCGTCACCATCAGCGGCGTCAGAATGGTTGCCGCCATATATTCCCCGATATATGCCGATAGTTTTTTTATCACTTTTTCTCTCCCCCTTTTTCATTTCTTTCATTTTCATTCAGATTGCAGTAGATCCGGGTCAGAAAGTCCAGCAGCATTTCCCGTTCCTCCCTGCTGAAGCCCGCTGTCAGCTTTGCTTCCATATCCACGATATCCTGCTGCATTCTGCATGCCAGCATGCGCCCCTTTTCCGTCAGAACGATTTCCTTCAGCCGGGCGTCGTTTTCCACACCGCGGCGTGCGACGAACCCCTTTTTCTCCATGAGGGTAATGACCTTTGATGCAGTGGAACGGGTCACATTGAACTCTTTTTCCAAATCCTTCTGGTAGACCGGACGGCCTTCATTTTTCGACAGAAAGCCGATGATCCAGCCGTTCTTGCCGGTCATGCCTTCCACCTCCCGGTGGGCAGGCGAATTGGCCATGCGGCGGTGGACTCCGTTATGGATCATTCCCAACATTCTGCCCACGTCCGGCTTCTTTTCATTTCCTTCCATCACAATTTCCTCCGTGTATTTCGCACAATCATTCTGAATATAAAAAAGTTGCACATCAAACTGTTTGACATGCAACAATTTTACCGTTATTTCAGATGTCTGTCAAGTGGGCCTTGGCATAGTTCACCGAAACTTCACGTTTCCCCGGGCCGAAATTTCGCATCCACGGCCTTCTACACCAGATATGCCCCCATGATCTTCAGATTGTATTTCACATCAATGAGCTTGGCCGCTTCCATGATGATGTCGAAGTCCTCCGTATAGGCGTCGATCTCCATATAGAAATGGTAGGTTCCCATGATCTTTTTCGTTGGTCTGGACATGATGGCCACCAGATTGATGCGCCGCTCATTGAAGGTCCGCAGGATGTCGAACAGCATTCCCGGCCGGTCCACCAGCGGAGATACGAAGATTGGAATCTTCATGTTGCCCTCCCTGCGCGGCTTGCGGAACCGGCTGCCGCTGTCATGGCTCATATCCCGGACGATGATGAAGCGGGTGTAATTGTCGCTCATGTCCGTTACATTCCGGTCAAAATATTCAAACCCGGACGCGTCCACATAGGCCGGCACGATGGCGGCTTCTCCCGGGCGTCCCTCCTTCGCCAGATGGTAGGATTCCATATTGCTTTCCGTGATGTTGATCTTCACATCATGGAGCGAACTGATGAAATCCCGGCACTGGCCGTTGGCCTTAAACTGCACATGGAGCCTGCGGATCTCCGACGGGTCCTTCGCATTGGCCACCAGAGAAAACTGCACCGGGATGATGATCTCATCCACCACCACCACGTCCATTTCCAGCATCAGATCCAGAGTACGCTGCACATATCCATCCAGGGTGTTTTCGATGGGAATCAGGCCGTACTTGCAGTCCTCACCCACCGCATGGAAGGTCTCATCGATGGAGTTATAGTACACCGGTTCCAGATTCAGGTTGTATGCATCTATGTATTTCTTCGCTGCGCAATCGCTGAAGGTCCCGATGGGCCCCAGCACTGCTATTTTATCCATAATTCTGTCATTCTCCTCAGTTTGTAAATTCGTAAGATTCGTAAATTCCTGTATTCCAGATGCCTCCGGTTATGCCAGCAGATACAGGTCGTCCAGACCCAGCAGGTCCATCAGCGCCCAGACCGCATCATTGACATCGCGGCGGGTGTTGAAGTAACCGAAGCTGAACCGGGTCAGACCGGTCTCCTCCGTTCCCAGGGCCTCATGCATCCGGCTTGCGTCCTGCAGACCGTCCTTCACCACGATGCCGAACTTCTTCGACATATGCTCTTTCACCTGATGCGGCGTGAAGCCTTTCACGGAAATGGCCACCGTCGGGATTCTGGTATTGGTACCGAAATCGCCGTAGACCTCCACCGCGTCCATGGATTTCACCGACTCAAAGAACCGCTTGGCCAGCCGGTGCGGGAAAATGGAGATGCCGTAGATGCCCTTTTCGAAGATAAAGTCCACCGCTCTGCAAAATCCGCCCAGCACTTTTTCATCCAGCGGCTCCAGGATTTCCGCCAGTGCAGGGTTCTGTTCCAGCGCCCGCGGCAGTCCGCCGCGGAACTGCTCCATCAGTCCTTCCCGGATGCAGACGCCGCCGATGCCGTGAGGGCCCATCAGTTTCTTATGAGCCGTAAAGCAGTACACGTCGATGCCCAGATCCTCCAGCTTTACATCGACAGCACCCACTGCCTGACAGCCGTCGGAGATCACCAGCAGCTTGTGACGGCGGGCGATGGTGCACAGACGCTCCATATCTGCCAGGTTGCCTGTCACACTGCAGCCGTGGGCGCAGACGATGGCACGGGTATTGGGCCGAACCAGTTCATCAATTTCATCATAGTTGAGAGCGCCATAGGTTCCCGCCCCCAGAACGGAAAAGGTAATGCCGTTGACTGCCGCCATATGCTCGATCACATTCCAGGTCTCATCCTGGTCCATCACCGAAACGATGACGTGGTCACCCTCCTCCAGGAAGGTGCGGAGCGCCAGCTCCACAGCCTGTCTGCCGCTGTGGGTCAGGATAATGTTTTCCGGATTCTTCATGCCAAAAAGCCGGGCCGCCTGGGCCTTTGCCTGCTGCGGATCTGCCGGCTGGGCATTTTTCACGCCTTCCGGCTTCTGCTGCGTCGTTGCTGCGTTATTCAGATAAATCATGTTTCACCTCTGTTTTCCCGGTTTCTACCGTTTCACTCGCACATGGATGCTTTCCATCACGTCCAGCGCTTCTTCATGGAGCTTTTCATCAAAACCTGCCACCAGCGACGAATCCACGATCTGCGGCACTTCCGGCATGGCCGCCTTGGCCATCACCACGTTGGAAATCACGCAGATATTCGTCACCACGCCGGCGAACTCCACACTTTCGTACTCATCCTTATGCTGCCGCAGATAATCTCCCAGTTCCAGGGAACCGAAGGTCGGCTTGCTGAACACCAGATCCGTTTCTCCTTTGGCGCCGGCCACCGTGCCGTAAAGCTGCCATCCGTCCTCCCCGTCCAGACAGTGAGGCACCGGCAGGTTCTTTCCCTCCTGGCTGTCCATGTAATGCCGGTCATGGGTGTCCATGGTAAAGATGACCTGTCCTTCTTCCCCCATGGCATGGTATTCCCGGATCTTCGCAGCGATGCCTTCGTCCAGATCCTTTGCGTGCGGAAATCCCAGGGCTCCGTCCACGAAATCCTTCTGGTAATCCACTACAATCAGTAATTTCTTCATTTCTTTCTCCTCTTTTCTCAGTTTCTTCTCAAAATCCGCTCGGCGAAGGCTTCTGCCTGCTCGTCGATTTCTTCTATTTCCAGTATACTGCCCGGGTCGTTGGCTGTCGCCATGAGGGCAAAGCCGGCAGGCAGGATAAAGTTTTTATTCATATTGATGGCGCCGATGATTTGCTGCGCCACAATGTCGCCGCCGCTGTAGCCTGACACCACCAGGGCGTAGACCCGCTTATGGCTGAAATCGTTGGTACGGAACACCGCCGTCAGCCGGTTGATGAAGGCCATGATGTTTGCGCTGACTGCGTCATTATAGTTAGGGCAGATCAGCACCAGCACATCACATTTGATGATGGCCGGATATACCTTTTCTACCATAACTCCGCCATAAAAGCAACTGGAATTTTCCCCGAAGTGAAGGCAGGTTTCATATTTGCAGCCCCGGCAGTCCCAGACCTGTCCGTTGCGAATGGAAATTTCCTCAATGTCCGCAGATCCCTCCAGATGCCGGGCCACCTTGGACCACAGCAGCAGGCTGTTGGATGTTTTCCGGCTGCTGGCATGAACCACCAACACCGACGGATGATCCGATATTTCCTGCTGAAAATCCAGTATCTTTTCCACCATGCTGCGGGCACTTTTGCCGTAGGCGCCGCGAGGCGTGGTATGAAAGTTCTTAGCAAGGACCAGGTAATTTTTCAGGCTGCCGGTACCCTCCACCAGAGATTTTCCCGGAAAGGTGCAGCCTGCCAGGTTGGCAGCAAACGCCATGCGGCGGCCGGCATCCTTGGTGTAAAGATCCGTCACGCCATCCACCAGAATGCCCCCCACGGATCCTTCCAGTGCATCCCGGTGGGTGTGCAGATATCTGCAGACTTCCGCCAGTTCCGGATTGATGCCGCTTTCCTCCAGTTCAACGGCGAACAGAATCCTGCCATGCTGCAGTTCTCCCCGATCTGCCGCTTCACAGAATGCATCGGCACCGTTGAGCCAGAGCACCTCCGCCTTTCCCTCTGCAGCAGCAAGGGCCTCATCCAGCACATCGTCCAGCCTTCCGCTCCCGTCCGGGTCGGTGAGATATACCACATAAAGCTCCAAATTCATCACCTTCTTACCGTATCCGGCACAGATTTTCATATGCCGTTTCGATTCTTGCATACAGTTTATCCGGCAGCTGCAGGTCCTCATATTCCAGCTGCAGACCGCAGATCCGGTTCTTCACCCCAAGAAATGCGCCTTTTGCAGCCACACCGTCCCCGGCCTGCTCCACCGCCCCGCCCAGATAGATGGAACTGTAATGCCACTGGCCCCGCAGGGTCCGGATCACCGACATGGCCCCCGAAGACAGGGCCGGTGCCAGATACGGCTTGA
>JAQXSU010000181.1 GCA_029219125.1 Bacillota bacterium | reverse complement strand
CGGTATGCCTGAGGAACGTATTGTTCGTCTGGGAAAAGATGATAATTTCTGGGAAATCGGTCTGGGACCATGCGGACCTTGTTCTGAAATCTATTTTGACCGCGGACCGGAATATGGCTGCGGCAAGCCGGACTGCAAGCCGGGATGTGACTGTGACCGGTATCTGGAAGTCTGGAATCATGTATTGACCCAGTTCTCCAGAGAAGAGAACGGTTCCTACAGCAATCTGGAACACCCGAACATCGATACCGGTATGGGCCTGGAACGTATCGCCTGTATCATGCAGGGTGTAGATTCCATCTTCGATATCGATACGATTCGCCATATTCTTGACGGTGTTGTGGAAAAGAGCGGTGTGGAATATAAGGATGGACAGGCACAGACCGATGTTTCGATCCGTATTATTACAGACCATCTCCGTTCCATGACTTTTATGATTGCGGACGGCATCATGCCGAGCAATGAGGGCAGAGGATATGTTCTTCGCAGACTGATCCGGCGTGCGGCAAGACACGGAAAGATCCTTGGTATTGAGGGAAAATTCCTGGTTGAGCTGTCCAATAAGGTTATCGAAGTTTCCGGTGATGCATATCCGGAGCTGGTGGAAAAGAAAGACTATATTCAGAAGATCATTTCTGTAGAGGAAGATAAATTTGCTTCCACCATCGATCAGGGCGAAGCCATCATCCGTGACTATGTGGAAGAGATGAAGAATGCCGGAAAGACAGTTCTGGACGGTGAAAAGGTATTTAAGCTGTATGACACATATGGATTCCCTCTGGAACTGACGGAGGAGATTCTTGCTGAAAACGGATGCAGTGCAGATACCGAAGGTTTCGCGGAAAACATGAAGAAACAGAAAGAACTTGCCAGGGCAAACCGAAAGTCTACAGATGATGAAGCGTGGAAGGATGCGGATCACACGGTTGAAGTCCCTGCAACGGAATTCGTCGGCTATGAAAATTATACTGCGGATGTCAGTGTTCTGGCCATGGTGGGCCCGGAAGGAGTTGTGGAGACTGCGGAAGCCGGCGATTCTGTCAGAGTATATCTGGATCGAACCCCGTTCTATGCAGAAGGCGGTGGACAGGCTTCCGATACGGGTGTTTTCATGACTGCAGACGGTTCTGTGGCTGATGTGACCTCTGTAGAAAAGACCAATGGCGTATTTATTCATAAGACTGTGATCCGGGAAGGCCAGCTTCAGGTCGGACAGAAGATTACCGCTTCCGTTGATGTGGTGAAACGAAACTCCACCGCAAGAAATCATACGGCTACGCATCTGCTGCAGAAAGCACTGCGTGAAGTAGTGGGTACGCATGTACAACAGGCTGGTTCCAGCGTCAATGAAAATGTGCTCCGCTTTGACTTTTCTCATTTTGAGGCCGTTACGAAGGAACAGCTGGCACAGATTGAAGCCTTGGTAAATGAAAAAATTAACGAATTCCTCGATGTACACACAGAAGAAATGTCCATGGAAGAAGCGCAGAAGGCTGGTGCCATGGCGTTGTTCGGTGAAAAATACGGAAGTGTCGTCCGTGTGGTAAACGTAGGCGGATGGTCCGTTGAGCTTTGCGGCGGAACCCATGTGAAAAACTCCGGACAGATCGGTGCATTTAAGATCCTGTCAGAGGGCGGTGTAGCCTCAGGTATCCGTCGAATTGAAGCGGTAACCGGCACAGGTGTATTATACAGAGTAAATGAATATGAAGCAGTCATCGGTGAAATCGCAGAAGCCTTTAAGTCCAATAAGGCTGGCGTTGCAGATAAAGCGCGTGCAGCTGCAGAAGAACTGAAATCTCTGAAAAAAGAAATGGAAGATCTGAAAAAGGCTGCTATGGGCGGCGAAATGGATAAACTTGTTTCGGAAGCGAAAGAAATCAACGGTGTGAAACTGGTAACGGCCAGATTTGATGACTATACCATCAATGATTTAAGAGGATTATCGGATGACATCAAGAAGTCATATAAAAACATTGCCATGGTATTCGCAACTGTCAACGGCCCGAAAGTAACATTCATGGTTTCTCTGACCGATGACCTGCTGGAAAAAGGGTATAATGCCGGAAAGATGATCAAGCCGATTGCGGCAGCATGCGGTGGCGGCGGCGGTGGAAAGGCTGATATGGCACAGGCGGGTGCCAAGGACCCATCAAAAGTGGAGGAAGCCTTTGCTGTAGCAGAAACACTGCTGTAATCTTTCGAAAAAATGTTTATGTGCAGAAACAGATGCATGAATTTTTCTTGCATATAACTGGAAAAGATAGTATAATAATACTTGGTTATGAAAGATTGATAATTTACAGGAAAGGGGTATAGAGATGGATAGAGCGACCATTATGTTTGATTCTACAAAGCTGCAGAAGACCAATCGGGAGATAATAGAAGCGGTTTACAACGCATTGGAAGAAAAGGATTACAATCCTATTGACCAGCTGGTTGGGTATATAATTTCGGGAGATCCGTCCTATATCACCAGCCATAATAATGCACGTACCATGATGAAGAGCATCGACCGGGATGATCTTCTGGAGGAACTGCTGAAATATTATCTGCAGAAATAATCTGAGTGTTAAACGATAAGCGGTCTTTAACTTTTGTTAGGGTCCGCTTGTTCTTTGATTACAGGAACGCACACTGTGCTCTGAAAGGTGAGAAAAGAAGATGCGAAAAATCGGACTGGATGTCGGAGATAAAACCGTAGGAATTGCAGTATCAGATCCATTGGGCATAACTGCTCAGGGTCTGATGACATTGGAAAGGGTGGGGATCCGTAAGGATACCGGAAAAATCCTGGATCTGGTGAAAGAATATGAATGCGATACCATTGTCATTGGATTAAACAAAAGACTGGATGGTACTGAGAGCATACAGACAGAAAAAGTATATGAATTCCGCACCATGCTGGAAAATAAAATGCGCAGTACCGGAATAAAGGGGGTAGAAGTTGTCTGGCAGGACGAACGTCTTACGACCGTCATGGCAGAACGTGTACTCATTGAGGCTGATTTGAGTCGAAAAAAAAGGAAAGAAGTCATCGATAAACAGGCTGCTGTGCTGATTCTGCAAAGTTATCTGGATAAACTTGCTTACGAAAATAGAAAGTCGGAATAGAGTCTAATATTTTAAAGGAAACAGTTAAAAAACAGCAGGGAAAGAAAATGCGTACAAGTATAAATTTTTCAAAAAAGTTTATTGAACGTTTTATGCAGGATTCCAACTTAAAACTTGCAGAGATCTGCCGCATCATGATTGTGGTTCTGGCAGTAGTACTGGTCTTAAATTTATCTGGTGTATTTGTCCTGGGAAGTGTCATGTACCCGGTATTGATTTTCTCTATGGCAGTAATGTATCTTCCTACGATTCTGTACAAGTATCTGCACCTTAAAAGTGATATTTACATGTATTTCGTCCTATCGCTGATTACATTTATGTCAGGTTTGCTGTATACATTTCTTTCCTACCATGCGATTCTGATATTTGCGTTTCCGCTTGTTATCTCATGTCTGTACTGTGAAAAAAATTGTGTTGTTTTCACGACAGGACTTATAATTCCAATTTTAGTAATATCGCATTTTGCAGCTTTCTATTTTCATATTGTTCCTGATGAGCCGCTGGTTACGATTCACGGATTGATCTGGTACGGAATCATACCACGTATCATTGAATTAATTTCAATTGCTGTCATCTGCTACACCATTGCGGATAAAGTTCAGACGCTGATTGCTTCACTGGTGGAGAAGAATAATGAACTTTACCAGGACCAGCAAAATATGATCTTTACGCTGGATCAGATAACAGAACTTCAGTCCACTGAGACTGGAACACACGTGAAACGCGTCTCAGAGTATACGCGTGTTCTCTGTGAAGCCCTTGATATGGACAATGAGGAGATTACAAAGGTTACGACCGC
>JAQXSU010000180.1 GCA_029219125.1 Bacillota bacterium | reverse complement strand
CAGGCAGGCCATGGATTTTCTGGTTGCGAACTCGGGTGACCATGTAAATTTAGAGGTTGACTTCTTCGGAGGAGAGCCGCTGATGAACTTTGACGTGGTGAAACAGACGGTGGCGTATGCCCGCAGCATTGAAAAAGAGGCCGGCAAGAACTTCCGCTTCACCCTGACCACCAACGGCGTGGACGTGGATGAAGAGGTGATGGATTTTGCCAATCGGGAATGCCACAATGTGGTTATGAGCATCGACGGACGGAAGGAAGTGCACGATCACCTGCGAAAAGATTACCAGGGAAATGGAAGCTACGACCGGATCGTTCCGAAATTTCAGGAATTTGCCCGCCGCCGCGGCGACAGCGGATATTATGTCCGGGGCACCTTTACACACAATAACACGGACTTCACCAACGACATCTTTCATCTGGCGGATCTGGGCTTCACCCAACTTTCCATGGAACCGGTGGTCTGCAGTCCGGACGATCCGTACGCACTGACCCGGGAAGATCTGCCGGTGCTGTTTGAGCAGTATGAGATTCTGGCCAAGGACATGCTGCGGCGCAAGAAAGAGGGTCATCCGATCACATTCTACCACTATATGATTGACCTGACCCACGGACCGTGCATTCACAAGCGGATTGCAGGCTGCGGCAGCGGCACGGAATATTTCGCTGTTACTCCATGGGGCGATCTGTATCCTTGCCACCAGTTCGTGGGAGATGAGGCGTATCTGATGGGCAATGTATGGGATGGCGTCACCAATCTGGAGACCCAGGAAAAATTCCGCCAGTGTAATGTCTACGCCCGGAAGGAATGTGACGAGTGCTGGGCACGGCTTTTCTGCTCCGGCGGCTGTGCGGCCAATGCTTATCATGCCACCGGCGACATCCGCGGCGTCTATGAGTACGGCTGTGAGCTGTTCCGCAAGCGGATGGAGTGCGCCATCATGCTGCAGGTGGCGGAGCGGAAGGAACTGTAGGGCAGGACGGCGGGACTGTGGGACTGCGGACTCATCCAAAACCCTGGTCACCATCCGTAACTCTGGTCAACATCCGAAACCCTGGTCTCCATCCAAAACCCGTACTTATTGAGGTGTTTTTTGCCAAAAGGGTCGGGTGCGTGCAGGGAGAAACAGAAAAAATGCAAGAAAGTTGTTGCAGAAATGGAATTTAATAGATAAAAAATGGAGATTTCCGCCGGAAATCTCCATTTTTTTGAGGTTGAAGCGGGGGCGCACCCGACCCTTTTAGGCTTTTTTCCTCCGATATGTATGTGTTGCCATGGATGAATCCTCGCCGGCCGTCTTGTGCCGCCGCCCGCCTTCCGGATTCCGCCCGCCGCCCGCCGTGAATCTGGCCGCCGTCTTGTGCCGCCGCCGGCTACTTTATGGAAGCAGGCAGATACTCGCCGGTGAAAATTTCCGGGGCTTCGTCGAAGCGGATCTCGGCCTGCAGGAGGCCCGCTGCATACGGTGCAATTTCGTAAGGGCTGAACCAGATGGTCAGGCTTTCCTCACCGAGAGTCCAGGATGGACGGTAGATTTCCGACTCCTCGTCCCAGGCAAAGTAATCCGCAAGCAGGGCATCCAGATCCGTATAGAAAGCGTCCTCACCGTACTCCGCCAGCAGCATCTCCATGACCAGGGCCTTCAGAGCCGGAATGTCCAACACCACCTGATCCAGTGAAATGGCTGTACCGGTCTTCACGTCCAGATTGAAGCCTTCATAATAGCTGGAAGGGTGAACGCCGCCGCAGTATTCATTCCATTCCACCATGTAACTGAGCATCTGACTGTCCGCACGAAGAATCGACACGAACACATTGGAGGAGTAAGGGTAGAAGTCTTCCCGCTTGTAATCCTCACATTCCAGGGCACTCTGACCGAACTCTGCGACGCGATCGATCCCATCGGAGACCAGCGTTTCTTTCTGTTTCTGCAGCACTTCGTTCAATGCCTCGAAATCTCCGCGGCCGGCTTCCTCCAGCTGCAGATACTGTATCTCCCCCGTGGCCAGATCCTGACCGGGCACCACATCCTGATCTCCATATGCCAGATGTTCGGTTTCCACAGTGAAGGACTGGGCGGACAGCTGATATCCGGCAGAACCGGAATCGGAGGATGACGGGCCATTCGAGGAACCCGTACCATCGGAATTGCCGGAACCTTCGGAAGTGCCTGAATTACCGGATCCGTCGGACACGTCGGATTTTGTGCAGCCGGAAAGAGCTGCAGCCAGGGAAAAGACCAAAGTCAGAATCAAAAGAAAAACCAAAAGAGAACGCCAACGTTTCATAACCAATCCTCCGTTTCACAGTGCATTTTGCACGTGCGTATGATTTCTGCTTTCATTCTAAATGAAAAAAGAGGTTTGCGCAAGGCAAACCTCCTCTGTTTCGGGTATTTCGGGTGTCCCGGATATTTCGGGTGCCCCGGATCGTTCGCACATCCCGCATGTATCGGGATTAGTAATTTTCGGCATTCACTTCGAAATAGCTCTGCGGATGTGCGCATACCGGGCAAACTTCCGGCGCCTTGGTGCCTACCACCAGGTGACCGCAGTTGCGGCATTCCC
>JAQXSU010000179.1 GCA_029219125.1 Bacillota bacterium | reverse complement strand
AGTCCTCCTTGTTGAAAAATGTGGCGCTGCATGCGGCCACCACTTTTCCGGTTTCTTCGCTGCGCAGCTCCCCGCGCATGCGGATCAGACGGCGGCCCAGGGAAACCACCGTGGCAGCTGCCAGCAGATGGTCGCCGATTTCGGCGGGCCGGATGTAGTCGATGCTTATGGACATGGTGGGAGCCCAGTGGCCCAGCCACGCCGTTGCAGTGAGCCCGCAGGCGTGATCCAGCATGGAAGCCATGATTCCGCCGTGAAGGCCGCCCACCCGGTTGGCTTCCCATGGATGGACGATGTAGCGGAAGACGGCGGTGGCGGATTCCGGATCCACCCGGAGAAATTCCGGTGCCATCATGCCGTTGGTGGTTTCTTTCTGCCGGACACAGCTGTCTTCTGCCAGGGCCATGAGTCTTTCCCGCAAAATCTCCTCACCCGGCATATTCCTACCCGGCACTCGTTTTTCATCCTTATTTCTATCTTCGTTTTTGATTTCTTCGGTTTCCATGTTTCTCACTTCCTGCCATATGTCGATTTCTCAGATTCCATGTATGAGGTGTCCGGCCTGCAATCAGAACCGGTCGCTGTAGTTGAGCAGCCCCCGCAGGTAGCCGCCCTGGACCTTCGGCTTGCTGCCATTGCCGCCAGAACCGCCGGACCCATTGCCGCCGGACCCGCTGCCGCCGTCGGACCCGGACTGGCGGATGAAGTCATCATAACGGCAGATCTGTCCCCGGAAGTAGTCCGGGCCGGTGTGAATCAGGCCAAAGGTGCCGCCGGAGCCGTCCCGCGGCTTGGTAAGGCTGCCGGGATTGAAAAGATGGACGCCGCCGGCCTCCGCGGAGACGGCCCGGTGGGTATGACCGAAAATGGCGGCGCAGCAGTCGTGCTCCAGTGCTTTATAATAGAGATTCTGCTGGCTGAAGTCCACGTTTTCCATGTGGCCGTGGGTCACCAGCAGGCTGCCGCATTCCGTATCGACGATGGTATAATCATTCTCATTGAAGGAACCGTCGGTGTTGCCTTTGACCCAGACGGTGGGTGCGCCCAGCCGCTCGCTCATGTGAATGGCATCCTTGTAGTAATCGCCGCAGTGGATGATCAGATCCACCTGGCCCTGTTTCTGTAATATATGATAAACCTGACAGGCACGGGAAGTGTCCCCGTGGGTATCGCTCAGTACCAGTATTCGCATTTTTTTTGAAATCCTCCTTATATACTTCTAAGTATATCATAGAAAAAACCGGAAAGGTATGATAAAATAAAAAGAAAAGTGGAATAATCTGAAAGAGACGGTGAACGGGGTGCTGCGAGAAATTCGAAAAAAACTGGTCATATTGCATAACCGCCAGCCTTTCCCGGAACAGGTCCGGTCATATCTGAGAGATCTGGAAAAGAGGGAATGGCTGTATATGAATCTGCGCCTTTCCGGCAGCAGCCTGCGGCAGGAGGATATCGATACGGTGCTGCAAGGCGGCTGCATTCTCAGTGCACCCATCGAGGAGCACCTGATGATCAGCAGACTGGAGGAATTGCGTCAGTATATCTACCGGCTGTCCGACATGGAGGCGGATCTCTCCCTGCAGATGATACGGGAGATGCACACCATACTCACCGGCGCCAAAGTGAAAGACTTCCGAAGAGGTAATCCCGTGCTGCTGGAGTATGGAGCCAGCCCCCTGCTGCCGGCAGAGATTCCGAAAGAAATGGAAAGGCTTGTGGATTTTGCGGGAAGACATGAAACGGGAGAAAACCCTTTCCTGAAGGCAGCCCGGCTCCACAACCGGTGCATTGAAATCTACCCCTACAGCGAAAAAACACCGGAGCTTGCCCGCGCCATCCTGTACTATACACTGGTTCAAAGCGGACTGCCGCTGGCAGCGTTGGAGCTTTCTGAGGAAGAATACAATAAAGAGATTGCGGCCTATCTTGCAGGCGGCGGCAGTCAGGTGATGGCGGACCATCTGGCGCGGGCGGTACATAGCCGTCTGGAACTGATGATTCAGCTGACCGGAAGATGATCCGGCTGACCGGATCCTGATATCTGCGCGGAAAAAATGGCGGAGGAAATGACAGAATGAAAGTAAAGATCACGAATAAATATATAAAACAGGGGATCATGCTGTTTCTGGTGGGACTGGCTCTGATCTGCGCCTGGTTTGTCATACATAATTCCGACAGCCTGCGGGCGGGGATTGCAGCGATCAACGACATCCTCAATCCGTTTTATGTGGGAATCATCCTGGCCTATCTGCTTTGTCCCATCTACAACTGGGTGGTGAGAAGAGTGTACCACAACCTGGAAAACCGGGTGAGAAAGAAGACCCGGGCATATAAAATCGCCCGTTTTACGGCGACACTCGTTTCCGTTTCCACGCTGATCGCAGCGGTGGCCGGCTTCCTGGTGCTGATCATTCCGGATCTGATCGACAGTATACTGGGAATCATCTACCAGCTGCCGGATACGGTGAACCGGCTGAACAACTGGTTTGTGGAAAATATCCAGGAAAATCCGGAACTGGTGTCTCTGCTGCAGGGCAACCTGGAAAATCTCACCGACAAATTCCTGGAATGGTTCCAGGGACAGGTGCGGCCGGCAGTGGACATGGTTCTCAGCGGTGTTTCGGTGGGTGTCATCAGTACGGTGAACCTGGTGTTTGACGGGTTCGTGGCCCTGATCATCTGCGTGTATGTGCTCAACAGCAAGGAAATGTTCCAGGCCCAGGCGAAAAAGGCCATTCTGGCACTTTGCACGCCGCAGCGGGCAGAGGATATCTTTGAGCTGGGGTATCTGACCAACCGGACCTTCGGCGGCTTCATCAACGGCAAAATCATCGATTCCATCATCATCGGCATCATCTGCTTCGTCGCCATGTCCCTGCTGGGACTTCCGCTGGCGACCCTGATCAGTGTCATCGTGGGCATTACCAACGTGATTCCGTTTTTCGGACCGTTCATCGGAGCCATTCCGTCTGCCATTCTGCTGCTGATCGTAGATCCGGTGGCGGCGCTGAAATTCATCATTCTGGTTCTGGTGCTGCAGCAGGTGGACGGCAATATCATCGGACCGAAAATTCTGGGGGACACCACGGGACTGGCCAGCTTCTGGGTCATGTTCGCCATCATCGTAGGCGGCGGCCTCTTCGGATTCGCCGGCATGATTCTGGGCGTTCCGTGCTTCGCCATCTTCTATATTTACATGACCCGGTTCATCAATAACCGGCTGGCGGCCAAAGGACGGCCGACGGACACGGCGGTGTATGAGACTTTCGACAAGTACAAAATCAAAAAGGAGGATATCTTTGGAAAAGAACGATGCAATCCGGACGGCGCAGGTGCTGGCGAACCGGTGGAAAACAGAGAACATTGAGGTGCAGACGGATGCACCCATGAGCAGATATACATCATTTAAGGCGGGCGGCAGCGCAGCGGTGCTGGTGAACGTATCGACGGAGGCAAAGCTGCGGCAGGTGCTGGCCGATGTGGCGGAGGCCGGTGTGAAAGCCATGCTTCTGGGGAACGGCTCCAACACCTTGTTCCGCGACAGCGGCTATGACGGCGTGGTGATTCGGCTTTCTTCGGAGGGTGATTTCGGTCGGATGGCCCATGAAGAGGGCGGCAGAGTGCGCTGTGGTGCGGCCGTGCTCCTTTCCTCCCTCGCAAAATATATCCTCTCGGAATCGCTCACCGGGTTTGAGTTTGCCAGCGGGATTCCGGGCAGTCTTGGCGGCGCAGTGTTTATGAATGCCGGGGCTTACGGCGGGGACATGAAGGATGTGCTGGTCTCCGTCCGGGCGGTTTCGCCGGACGGCAGGCAGGTGCGGGAGTTTTCTGCCGGAGAGCTTGCCCTGGGCTACCGCCGCAGCGCGCTGGCAGAAAACGGTTATATCGTCACCGAAGCGGCGCTTCAGCTTGCTTCCGGCAATCCGGAAGAGATCGCTTCCCGCATGCGGGAACTGGCGGAGAAGCGCAACAGCAAGCAGCCGGTTCAGTATCCAAGCGCCGGCAGCACCTTCAAGCGGCCGGAAGGATATTTTGCCGGCAAGCTCATCGAGGATGCCGGCCTGAAAGGTGTTTCCGTAGGCGGCGCTCAGGTTTCCGTCCTCCACAGCGGATTCATCATCAACACCGGCGGAGCCACAGCCACCGATATTCTGGACCTGATCGCCCTGGTGCAGAACACGGTGTATGACAAATTCGGCGTAGAACTGGAACCGGAGGTGCGGATTATTGGGTAAGAAGCATGAAACGCATGAGACACAGGACATGACCCGGTATCTGCAGATGGCGGACGAATACCGGATGCTGTACGATTATCACACCCACACCATCTACTCCCACGGGAAGGGAACCGTGGAGGATAACGTGCGGGAAGCCCATGAGAAGGGTCTTTCTGCCATCGCCATCACAGACCACGGCCCGGGTCATCTGACCTACGGCTTTGATATGAAAAAAGTGAAAGAAATCCGGGCGGAGATCGGGCGTCTGCAGGAGATATACCAGGATGTGAAAATTTTGCTGGGAATCGAAGCCAACACGAAGCGGACAGCGCCGTACATCGATCTGACGGAAGAAGAAAAAGCCGAATTTGACATCGTACTGGCGGGCTACCATTTCGGTCTGACCGGGGCGGGCTGCGTGCCCAACTGGATCAGCAGCCACACGGGATTCTTCGGCGGCGACTCAACCCTGAAGGTGAAGAATACTGCCATGATTCTGGATGCTTTGTACAATAACAAGATCGACGTACTGACCCACCCGGGGGACAAGGGGCCGTTCGATATAGAGGACATCGCCAAAGCCTGTGCCGACACGGGGACGCTGATGGAAATCAACATGAAGCATCAGCGCCTGACGGAGGAGGAAATCCGGATTGCAGCACGCTGCGACGTGAAGTTCATCATCGGCAGCGATGCCCATGTGCCGCAGGCGGTGGGGACCTTCCAGGGTTCTCTGGCACGGGCGCTGGCAGCGGGTCTGGATCCTGCCAGAATCGTCAACATCGAGAAAAAACAGAAGTAAGCAGCAGTAAGCAGCAGGAAAAAGCGACAGCAAGAAGAAAGCGACAGCAAGAAGAAAGCGAGGACGTATGGAGGTTGTCATCATCACAGGCCTTTCCGGGGCAGGAAAAACCAAGGCGGCAGACTGGTTTGAGGACCGGGACTACTATTGCATCGATAACATGCCGCCGGCCCTGATTAAAAATTTTATCGATCTTGCCCTCAGCGGCAAGAAGGAAATTACGAAAGCAGCTTTCGTCATCGACATCCGCGGCGGCCAGTTTCTGGGCGGCATCGAGGACATCGTGGGCGAGTTGGCGCGGGACAACGCACTGGATTTCAAGATCCTGTATATCGAGGCGTCGGATCAGGCGCTGATCCGCAGGTATAAGGAAAACCGACGGGTGCATCCTCTCAGCATGGCACCGATTTCTCACGAGATCATCGCCAAGGAACGGGAGATGCTGGCGGGGCTTCGGAGTCAGGCAACCTATATTATCGACACCTCCTTCCTGAAGGTGGCGGAATTCAATGCCCAGCTGGATGATCTGTTCAATGACGGAAAAGAAAAGGATTCCTTCCTGATTGATATCCAGTCCTTCGGATTTAAGAAGGGTGTGCCGCAGGAGGCGGACATCGTTATGGATGTCCGGTTCATTCCCAATCCGTATTATGTGCCCAGCCTGAAAAATCTGACGGGCAATAACAAAAAAGTTTCCCAGTATGTGCTGAAGCACCGGGTGACCCAGGAGTTCATCGAATCCATGCATCAGATGCTGGCCCGGCTGATTCCGTGCTATGTGAAGGAAGGAAAGTACAGTCTGTGTATCGCCTTCGGCTGCACCGGCGGCCATCACCGCTCTGTGGCGGTGGCCAACGAAATGGCCAGAATATTTCGTGAGGAAGGCCGCAGGGTAACCCTTGAACATCGCGACCTTTAGTGGTATAATAATTATAACTGTGGGTTTTCGGCGAGGGCAGTGTAATCTGCCGACCGTGGATGAACCCGGAACAACAACGTATTACATTATAATGTTAAGAGGAGTGTAGAGAAATGGACAAATTAATCATCAGCGCCTGCATCTGCGGCGCAGAAGTAACGAAGGAACAGAACCCGAACGTTCCTTACACTGTAGAAGAAATCGTAAGAGAAGCCAAGTCAGCATATGATGCCGGCGCTGCTCTGATTCATCTGCATGTAAGATGGGATGACGGTACCCCGACACAGGACAAGGGCAGATTCCAGGAATGCATCGACGCCATCAGAAAAGAATGCCCGGATGTTATCATTCAGCCTTCCACCGGCGGTGCAGTTGGCATGACCGACCTGGAAAGATTACAGTCTACCGAAGTGGTTCCGACTCCGGAAATGGCTACTCTGGACTGCGGTACCTGCAACTTCGGCGGCGATGAAGTATTCACCAACACCGACAACACCATCGTAAACTTTGCCAAGATCCTGAAGGAAAGAGGTATCAAGCCGGAACTGGAAGTATTCGACAAGGGCATGATTGACACTGCTCTGAAGGTTGCTGACAGAAAGGGCCTGCTGGTTCACCCGCTGCACTGGGACTTCGTACTGGGCGTACAGATGAGCGCTACCATTCGTGACCTGGTATTCATGGTTGGTTCCATCCCTGCAGGTTCCACCTGGACCGCTACCGGCCTGGGCAAGAACGCATGGCACATCGCAGCTGCTACCATCTCCATGGGCGGCCATGTAAGAGTTGGTTTCGAAGACAACCTGTACATGGAAAAAGGCGTACTGGCTGAATCCAACGGTCAGATGGTTGCCAAGGTTGTTGAACTGGCTAAGATGCTGGGCAGAGAAGTTGCAACTCCTGCAGAAGCAAGAGAAATCCTGGGCCTGGCTCCGCTGAAATAAGGAATAAGATACATACTGCGACATACATACTGCTTGCGACATACATATTGCATGTTGCATGAGCAGACAGACATTCGCCCGCCGGCACTGCGCC
>JAQXSU010000178.1 GCA_029219125.1 Bacillota bacterium | reverse complement strand
CTTCCAGCTGCATGAAGTGACTGTCCGCAGTTTTCATGGAAACAAATTACCTGAAGCACGCTGATGGCACACACACCGGCGTGTTTCTTTCATTGACCGTCCACCGCCATTCACCCCGCCGTTTCCAGTAAAATTCACTTTTCCAACCTGAAAAACCATGATATAATTCTTTAGGGAAGTATCACAGCATGAGCAGAAAAAAACAGCCAGCTGATAAACTGACTGCTCATGCTGTGATTCTTACGAATTGTACCAAAGAAAGCGGAGAGGTCTATGTAATTTCAATGCCTTTGTTACTGTGCCGAAATTTCCATATTCTGCGGGTTTTTGAGGAGACAAGACTCCGTGACATCTCAAATATCGGATTTCGAGCATGGTAAACAGCCCTTTCAAAGAAAGAGCATGTGAAGCATATGGAACGGAAGACTCAGCACCTGCGCCTGCGGTAATTTCCCAGAAAATGCATTGTTGCCCCACATTTTGGGCAAGTGCATATATCGATATTCCAACGTTCTTTCAGAATCTGCGCAGCAGATGCATTTGCGGAAAAACGTGAGACGTACTGCTGCCTGCCCTGAATAGAGAAGAGAATATGAAGGTTTCTCTTCTTAAAGCGATTGTTCAGAAATCCGTAATAGCGGATTTTTCGGAAACCCTTTGGAAGTACATGCATGAGAAACCTGCGGATGAATTCGCAGTTTTCCAAAGTCATCTCTTTTCGCCGGTTATCATCACGGCGATCATGGTACCAGAAGGTGGTATGGGTATCTGACACGCGGATGATTCTTCGGTTGGAAATGGCGATGCGATGGGTATATCTTCCCAGATAGTCAATGGCATTTCCAGAGCCGTTGAAGGTTTCCTTTATGAAAGGACACCAGTCGGTTCTGTAGAGCATATCGATAAAATCGGACCATAAAGATGGCGTGTTGAGTTCACTGCAGGAATCCGGGATGTACAGACTTGCAGAACGATACAGTTTCTTCAGTTCATCCAGAAAAATACCACGAAATTTCTTCATCATCGCTTTGACAGGGATGAAAAAGTGGGAAGAAGCCTTTTTCAGCTTCAGATCCCGTGTCAGACCAGCACCGGAAACAATGCAATGAATATGAGGATGATACTCCAGCGTCTGGTTCCAGGTGTGAAGTATCTGGATGATGCCGGGAGAAGCACCAAGATATCTTTTATCCTGAGACAGGGAAAGCACCGTGCGGGAAGCTGCAGTATGCAGAAGATCATATAGCAGTTTCTGATTGGCATAAACGAGAGACCGAAGCTGTGAAGGCAGAGTAAATACGACATGGAAATAGGGAGCATCCAGGACTTCACTGCGCCTTTGATCAATCCACCTTTCTTTTTCCACCTGTTGGCAGTGAGGACAGTTCCGGTTGCCGCAGGAGCAGTAGTGAATGCGGAGAAAGGAACAGTCATCGCAGACCGAAGCATTAAATCCCATGGAAGGTGTTTTGCAGGCAAGAATGGAATCTGCAGCCTGCCTTTGGACAAGGGCGGTATGGTTGTTTTGGCGATACGTTTCCCATTTTTTCAAAAATATATCCCGGACAGCAGAATCAGCCATGGAAATCACCGCCTCGATCAAACGGACTGACCACAGGTTTAGGCAGTGCGTGCGCCAGAGAGATGTAAATGGTAGTGGAATGAATGGATTTATGACCCATAAGGTGCTTGATGGTCAGAAGATCCGTTCCCTGTTCATAAAGATGTGTAGCGTAGGCATGACGGAGTGTATGGCAGGAAAAACGATGCTGCCAGCCAAGACGTTCTTCTGCTTTGCGAATCTGTAGATCCAAGAACTGAGGATAGATATGCTTTTCACGGTTAGTCTGCTGAGGGAAAAGCCAACCTATGGGTTTTCCGCAGGACTTCCAATATTCCGTAAGGATAGAAAGCGCATGAGGAGACAGCGGAACGTAACGGTCAGACCGATTCTTAGCATGGGAAATATGGATTCTCATGTCTTTGCGGGAAACATCCGCATAGCGAAGTGCACAGGCTTCACCGGCACGCAAACCGGAAGAATACATGAGACAGAGAATGGCATGTGCCTTTGGATTCTGAACCGCTTCAAGAAACTGCATGGTTTCCTCGAAGGAAGGAACGAAAGGAAGATAGGAATCAAACCGTCTGACAGGGATTTGCGTATCATCCCAGGGCTTGTGCAGAACATAGATGGTAAAAAACTTCAATTGAGCACGACAGCAATTGATGGTTCGGTCAGACAGATGCCGGTGCTTCTGAATCCAGAAAAGGAAATCACGCATCTGCTGCCAGGAAGCATCTTCCGGAGTGGTGTGGATCACATCGTGAAGAAAAAAGAGATAGGCAGTGATGTAGGTACAGTAAGATTTTAAGGTGTGGTCGGAAAGACCGCGAAGGGAAATCATATCCCTGAACGTATTTAAATATGTATTCATAGAGAACCTCCTGAAAGAAAAAAGTTGGAATAACGGAAAAAGAAAAATCAGGGGGTCCTCTGGAAAATATGAAGTTGAATGAAATACGAAAATGTGATAGTCTAATCATAGCAGTTTTTTTGTTGTGTGGATTGTTCGTTAGTGGTATTTCAAACAATACACCCTAATCAAGAAAACTGCTACTTTTTTTAGAAGAAAGCAGAAAAAATTTTAAGTGCTGCTGGCTATCGCGCCAGCGATTTGGTACAATATTTTCAGATTGAAAC
>JAQXSU010000177.1 GCA_029219125.1 Bacillota bacterium | reverse complement strand
AGAGAAGTATTTGCTGCAGCTATTGCAGTTTCTCGCCGGACATACTCTTGCCCATGGCCTCTGAAAACTCGTTTTCAATGAGGCCGTCGGCACGCATCAGGTTCTGCATGGCGGCGATATCTGCGGAGATATCCATGCTTTCCGAAGTGAAGAGGTTGTCCAGCTGCTTTTCGAAGGCTGCGATCATGGTGTCCATGGTTTCCTCAATCTGCTGCTTGGATTCGGAAATGTTTTTTCCTTCAATACCCTGTGCATCCAGCTGTTCGTAGCTGTGAAGCAGTTTCAGACTGGTGGGCAGATAGTAGTTGATGAACTTCCGAAGCTTTTTCTGCTTCTCCGGCTGCTCCTGCACCAGTTTGAAAATTTTCGAAGTCAGATCTTCCAGCCGATCAATCTTGGCAGAGAATTCTTCACCAGGAATCTTATCGTTGATATCCCGGATTTCCTTCAGGATGCGGCCGTATTCGTCCAGGGGTTCCTCTGCCGCTTCTGCAGCTTTACGGGCGGTTTCTGCAGCTTCCTGTTCCTTCTTTGACATTGGTGCCGGACCCCTGACCACCAGACAGTCAGAACGCATATCCAGATAAGCTTTCTCACCGAACATGCCGCTGTCAATGCACTGCTGCAGATATTTTTCGGTTTTGGATCTGGAAGCAGGCAGGGCATCCGCAATTTCGGAAACAGGTATGTAGCTGGCGTCGCCCACGATAGCCGCAATCTTGTTCCTGCGCTGCTGTCCGGTGCGCAGCCGTTTCGCACCCAGAAGCATGGCCAGACCGGAAAGGATCCAGATGCAGTTTTCTGCCACATCCCGCACACCGTAGGAAATCCCCGTGTTATTCTGGATGCACCAGACCAGATACTGGACGGAGTCCGGCAGGTCCAGAATACCTACAGCTGCAGCGAAGATACCCAAACCGGTCAGGACTGCTGCAGGATTCTTTTTCTTTTTTGATTTCGGCGCTGTTTTTACAGTCCGTTTTGCAGGCTGACTGAACTCCGGCACATTCTGCCCTGCGTTATAGGGATCGTCTTCGAAAGGAATGGTGCTTGTCTTATCTTCACACAGATGTGCAAAAAGCAGACCGATTCCCAGCATCCAGTTAAAAATGAATCCTATGATAATCAGCCAGATCGGGATATGGTAGCTTCCGTTGGGATTTTTAAAGTTGTCGAAAAAATTTTTCTGATTGTTGTTGTTCATCCGTTTCCCCCTGTTGTTTGTTGATCACAATTGCTTCAATGTCAAAAGTATACCATCTCAGCGGCGAAAAAGCAATATTCGTTGACACTGCCGCTTCGTCCGTGATATACTGTTTCCGCTGGTTGATGAAAACGGGAGAGCGCCGCGTCAGAACAGGGCGGGCCGCCGAAGGGGCAAAACTCTCAGGCAAAAGGACCGTTTTCGGACAGCCCTCTGGAAAGTGTTGAAGCCATGAAGCCGGGACAGAACCTGTGACAGACATAAAAATGGGCGACAAGTGGTACCACCGATGAAGCAATTCGGCAGGCGGTGCAGCAGAACGCTGTGTACCGAATGTATTGCCGGAGAATCTTTCAGGTAAAAAGACAGAGCGCAGCTTTTGTACTTATTTGTACTTGACAGAATTTGCTTTGGAGGTGTTTTTTCATGTCTGCATTTATTTCATTTGCCCTTGAGATTATCGGAACCATCGCGTTTTCTGTATCCGGCGCCATGCTGGGACTGCAGAAAAAGATGGACATTCTGGGGATTTCCATTCTGGGTCTGACCACTGCAGTGGGCGGCGGCGTGATCCGGGACCTGATTCTGGGAATCCACCCGCCGAAGACTTTTCAAAATCCGATCTATGCGACCGTAGCCATCGTCACGGCGCTGGTGGTCTGCACGCCGTGGGTTCTCCGGTTCTTTGCCAGAAGGCAGCATCTGTATGATCTGCTGATGCTGGTGATGGATTCCGTGGGGCTGGGCATTTTCACCGTGGTCGGAATCAGTACGGCTTACAGTCTGTCCGATGATTACAGTCTGTTCCTGCTGATTTTCGTGGGAGCCATGACCGGCGTGGGCGGCGGTGTGCTTCGGGATACCATGGCATCCGAACCGCCGTATATTTTCGTGAAACATTTTTACGCCAGTGCATCGATTCTGGGGGCTGCAGCCTGTGCGCTGATGTGGCCGGTATTCGGTGCGGGCATTTCCATGATCGTGGGAACAGCGGCTGTGGTGGTACTTCGGATCATGGCGGCCAGGTACCGCTGGAGTCTGCCGAAGCCTCGGCTGGAAAAATATTTTGAAGGATTTGAAGAAAAAGAAGAGTAGAAAAGAAGAGTAGCACAAATGGAACCAAGACTGGAAACAGGAAACGAAAACAAGAGATGGTATATGAGAGGCCTCCGGGACGGAATTCCCATCGGTCTCGGGTATTTCGCAGTAGGATTCACGCTGGGCATCACTGCCCGGGAAGCGGGAATTACAGCCTTTCAGATGGGGCTCATGTCTCTGATGATGCATGCATCGGCGGGACAGTTTGCCGTGATCACTATTATTGCGGGACAGTCGGGCTATGTGGCCATGATACTGACCCAGCTGGTGATCAATATCCGGTATCTGCTTATGTCCTGCGCCCTGTCGCAGAAGATCAGTCCGGATACATCCATGCCGAAGCGAATGCTGATGGCCTACTTCGTGACGGACGAGATATTTGGTATTGCAGCATCTGTGAAAGGAAACCTGAATCCGTACTATAATTACGGCGCAGCTACGGTGGCATCGCCCGGCTGGGCACTGGGTACCGTTCTGGGCGTGCTGGTGGGAAATATTCTGCCGCTGAGCATGGTCAGCGCACTGTCGGTAGCCCTCTACGGCATGTTCCTGGCGGTGGTAATTCCGGCAGCAAAGGAAGATAAGGCCGTGGCCCTGGTGGTGCTGGCCTCTATGGCGGGAAGCCTCGCTTTCACCTATCTGCCGCTGCTCCGGGAGATTTCCGGCGGTACCCGGATCATCATTCTGACTATCGTAATCGCAGCAGCTGCTGCCGTCATCCGACCGGTTCCGCCGGAAAAGATCACCGGTGTATCCGCCGCAGAAGAAGCGGAAAAAGAGACGGTGAATGAAACGGAGGTGAAGCCATGAGTTTTTCACAGAATACATATATTTATCTGATCGTGGCGGCACTGACCATTTATGCCATCCGGGCACTGCCGCTGACACTGATCCAGAAGGAGATTACCAATACGTTTATCCGTTCCTTCCTGTATTACGTGCCGTATGTGACCCTGGCGGTCATGGCCTTTCCGGCCATCATCACGGCAACCAGCACGCCGGTCTCCGGTATCGTGGCCTTTCTTGTGGCTGTGGTTGTGGCCTGGATCGACGGAAATCTGTTTAAGGTGGCTGTAGCCTCCTGCGTGGCGGTCTATGTGACGGAATTGATTGTGCTGTAAAAGATGCCATCCTGCAATTGATAGAATGTTTTTGAGGACAAAATTCAAAAAAAGCTTGCAATTCAGCGGATTTGGCTATATAATAGTTTCGCACTGTGTGTGCAGGGGCGCAGGATGGAGATCCGTCCGGGACCCCAAACTAAAAAGTTTTAGTATATCGAAACAGATTTTGCTGTCCGCAAGCAGTGAAATCCCAGTAGACAAAGCCGAAAGCGATTTTGTAAAAATCTTAGTAGGTAGAAAGGAAAAAGAATGAAATCATTTATCGCAAAACCTGCAGAAGTAGAACGTAAGTGGTACGTGATCGATGCAGAAGGCAAGACTCTGGGCAGACTTGCATCCGAAGTTGCTTCCATTCTGAGAGGCAAGAAGAAGCCGATTTACACTCCGCATGTTGACTGTGGCGACTACGTGATCGTAATCAACGCAGAAAAGGTGGAAGTAACCGGTAAGAAGAGAAAAGAAAAGATCTACAAGAGACATACCGGATACCCAGGTGGTCTGAGAGAAGTTACTTTCGAAAAACTGCAGGCAACCAAGCCGGAAGAAATCATCCGCCATGCTGTAAAAGGCATGCTGCCTGATGGAAAGCTTGGAAGACAGATGTTTAAGAAATTAAAGGTTTATGCCGGTCCTGAGCATGCACATGCTGCACAGAAGCCGGAAACCTGGGAATTTTAAGGAAAGGGAGGAATAGACAATGGCAAAGATTCAGTATCAGGGAACAGGCAGAAGAAAAAGTTCCGTGGCCAGAGTTAGATTAATCCCTGGAACCGGAAACATCACTGTAAACAAGAAGCCGCTGGAAGAATACTTCGGTATGGAAATCGTTAAGAGAGAAGTAAGAAGACCGTTCGAAGTTGCCGGCTGCGAAGGAAAGTTCGACGTTATCGCTACTGTATACGGCGGCGGTTTCACCGGTCAGGCTGGTGCACTGAGACACGGTATCTCCAGAGCTCTGTGCGTAGCTGACAAGGAAGCATTCAGAGCTCCTCTGAAAGCTGCTGGTTTCTTAACCAGAGACCCGAGAATGAAGGAAAGAAAGAAGTACGGTCTGAAAAAGGCAAGAAGAGCAAGCCAGTTCTCCAAGAGATAATTGGTGCCCTCGGTACAATTTCACAATTCAGAAGAAACAGACCCTCCTATGGTTTATGCCCGGGAGGGTTTTCTGTTGCAGAAAAGTCTCCTTTCGCCACAGTTCGACGGAAGGTGATATGAAACACAGATGATTCGTAAAAAAATACGTTGCATTTACGTTTTTTCCGTGATACGATAAATGTAGCATAAAGCAGCATAAAATTGGAGGTATGTTATGAGAGAACACAAATATTTGGAATTCAAATCAGAGGTTTCAAATACATTCTTA
>JAQXSU010000176.1 GCA_029219125.1 Bacillota bacterium | reverse complement strand
TGACAAATCCATAAAAATGAGTTTAACAAACTCATAATACACCAACTCGTAATTCAGCAAATTGCAGAATAGGGGGGCTTTAGAAAAGAGATACAGATTGACATTGTCGGTACACCAGTGGACAATCTTTATGACTGAGGGAAAGTGTGAGGTGAAGGCATGCTTTTTTCATACTCCTCTGTACTTTTCCCTCATTTTGTGTTATAGTTGCCTGTAGGATAGTATTCGAAACGAAGCTGTACCTGAACATATGAAACATTTCTTTTATTGGAGTACTGCGGGCGGCATCCGGGAGAGCGGAGCGGCACCGGCAGGAAGATTCGCCCTTGTATCGTCACGGAAACTTGCAGGAGGTGATGGGTATGAGAGCAGGAATCATAGGAGCAGGAAAAGTCGGTTTTTCACTGGGAAAATACCTGGTGGAGCACGGGATACCGGTGACAGGCTATTACAGCCGCAATCCGGCATCTGCGAAAGAAGCATCGGAATTTACGGCAACCGGTTTTTTTGAGAACTTAACAGATATTGTGAAAGACAGTGATACCCTTTTCATCACGGTGCCCGACGGGGCCATCGGTGATGTGTGGGATGACATGGGCGATCTGACGGTAAAAGGAAAAAACATATGTCATTGCAGCGGCTCGGTTTCTTCGGCCGTTTTTTTTAATGCCGAAGACAGGGGAGCCTGTCGGTATTCGATCCATCCCCTTTATGCGGTCAGTGACAGATATACGTCCTGGAAGGACCTTGGAAAAGCTCATATCACCATAGAAGGAAGCCAGGTACACCTGCAGGAGATGGCGGACGCATTCCGCAGTCTGGGAAACCGGGTGACCGTCATGGAGAATCCGGAGAAAAAAGCCATCTATCACGCAGCGGCCGTTATGGTGAGCAACCAGATGGCAGCACTGGCAGATCTGGGTGTCCGGCTTCTGACCACTTGCGGCTTCACCAGAGAAGATGCGGAGACAGCACTGGCACCGCTGATCACAGGCAATGCCCTGAAGATCGGCCAGGTGGGGCCGGTGGAGGCGCTGACCGGACCCATCGAGAGGGGCGATACCGAAACCGTACGAAACCATCTTGATGCCATGGAAGAAGAGAACCTGACGGAAATCAGGGAAATCTATGAAGGCCTTTCCCGGGTGCTGGTGGAAATGGCAGAAAAGAAACATCCGGAAAGAGACTATAGAAACGTGAAGGAAATACTGAAAGGAAACGAGGAACAGAAATGAAAAATACAGTAGCAACATTAAAACAGCAGAAACTGGATGGAGATAAGATCACCATGCTGACCGCATACGATTATTCCACCGCCAAGCTGATGGATCAGTGCGGCATCAACACCATTCTGGTGGGAGATTCCCTGGGCATGACCATGCTGGGCTATGAAGACACCCTGTCCGTGACCATGGAAGATATGATCCATCATACGGCAGCTGTGGCAAGAGGGGCGAAGAATGCCCTGGTCATCGGTGACATGCCGTTCATGTCCTATCAGACTTCCGTGTATGATGCGGTGGTCAACGCAGGCCGCCTGATCAAAGAAGGTCGCTGCCAGGCCGTCAAGCTGGAAGGCGGTGCAGCCGTCTGCCCGCAGATCCGTGCCATCACCGATGCCCAGATCCCGGTGGTAGCCCATATCGGTCTGACGCCGCAGTCCGTCAATGCCTTTGGCGGTTTCAAGGTGCAGGGGAAGAGTGAAGAGGCAGCCAAACGGATTCTGGAAGAAGCGAAGGCCGTGGAAGAAGCCGGAGCCATTGCCGTGGTGCTGGAATGCGTTCCGGCGAAGCTGGCGGCTCTGATTACCAAATCCATTTCCATCCCAACCATTGGCATCGGCGCCGGCCCGGACTGCGACGGACAGGTTCTGGTATATCAGGATATGCTGGCAGTGTTCAGCGATTTCAAGCCGAAATTCGTAAAGCATTTCGCCGACGTGGGTACTGCCATGCGGGAAGGCTTCCAGGCATATATCCAGGAGGTAAAAGGTGGTACCTTCCCGGCACCGGAGCACACCTTCGCCATTTCCGACGAAGTCATCAGCAAGCTTTACTAAAAATCAGCGGGGCGGCCAGGCTGCCCCGCGTTTTTGCCGGGAAAGGCCGAAAAAATACATAAGAATAATGATTGAGATACCTGCCGAAATAGGATATAATGATTCTGACTCGAAAAACGAGCTCAGAAGTACAGAAAACACAGGAGAACATCCAATATGGACAGAGAAAAAATAGAAGCAGGCGTACGTCTGATTCTGGAGGGGATCGGAGAGGATCCGGAGCGGGAAGGCCTGCTGGAGACGCCGGAGCGCATCGCCAGAATGTATGAGGAACTGGCCGGCGGCTACACCGACGACCCGGCGAAGCATCTGGAAAAGCGATTTCACGTGGAGAATAACGATATGGTACTGGAGAAGGACATTCACTTCTATTCCTTCTGCGAGCACCATATGCTGCCTTTCTATGGGAAAGCCGCTGTGGCGTACATCCCCGACGGTCAGGTGGTGGGCCTGAGCAAAATC
>JAQXSU010000175.1 GCA_029219125.1 Bacillota bacterium | reverse complement strand
AAGGTTCCTTGGTCCAAGTGGGCGAAGTGGTTTCTGCCAATCATCGGACTGCAGTATCTGCTGGGCGCAATCTTCGTGATTGCAGCACAGGTAACCGGTTTACAGTAAGGGATCATATTATCCGTACATAAGACGAGCAATGAAAGAAAAAGTGGCACCGCTCTAAGCGTTTTCGTGAAGTGGGGTGCCACTTCCTGTATTTTGATCGTTTTCTGCACAGGAAAGGGGAAAAGAATGTTACTGATCATGCTTGCACCCATCATTGTATCGGTGGGCGTACTGATTTATGCTCTGCGAAAGGGCTTCAACAAGACGGCGTTGATTGTATCTGCTTCCGTGGCCATGGTTTCGGAAATGTTCATCATGAAATATAATGACAGCTGGTATGCATTTCTCTTTGCGCTGACCGTGCCGCTGGCAGTCACCTATGTAGTGATCTGTATGTATCTGTCTGTGAGGGAAGACCGGGGCATGAAAGACAAAGAGGAGTAAGGACATGAAATTATTCGGCTATTTGATGATACTTACGGTGATCCAGCTTTTCGTCCTGGGTTCGCAGATTCAGAGAGGAAGAGCATCCTGGATCCCGGCAGGGTTCCTGAAACAGATTCGGGAAGAGCATCTTTCCATGTACTGCAGAAAGTTCGGAAACCACCTCCTGACCCTGGCCATTATCGCAGGCATCTGCGCCTGGCTTTCTCTCACGGCAGCTTCTGTCAGCCTGACACCGGTGCTGCTCTTCGGTGCAGGGATTGTTCTGGTCATGGTGCTGATTCTGATGGATACGAAGCGGTACTCATCGGACAGGGCGTAAGATAAAACAGAAAAGATTGTTGAAATGAAAGAGAGGGTGCTTCTTTCCGAAGCCCCTCTCTTTTCCTGGATTTATTATTCTTTTCCCTAAAATTGGAAGACAGTCATTATTCAGTTTGAATGCTTTTATTTCTTTTTCCCCGGAGACAGGCGGCCATCGCGAATCTGCGCATGCTGTGCTTTGATATCCGCTGCAAGGGCAGGATCTGCCGCAATTTTCGCCGCAGAGAAGGTGAAGGCCTTCATAACCTGCTCCATCAGGGCATAGGCATCTTCCGAATTGACGGTTTCCATGGCGCTGACATCGTGGACGATGACGTCCTTTTCGCTCTGCAGTGCAATTTCCAGATAAATGGTAGGGCAGACATAGCTCACATTTCCGATGTCCGATGAACCGGCACCCGGATACTCCGCTTCCGGAATGAAACCGCCCACACCCAGTTTTTCAAACTCCTTCTGGCACAGTGACGTAAAGGCCGGCACATTGATCATATCATCATAGGCATTTTCAAAATCCCGGTACTCCAGCTTCGCACCGGTGCTGAGGGCTGCCGCTTCCGCAATGTTCAGCAGACGGCGGCGCATTTCTTTCAGATAGCCTTTCTCTTCTGCACGAATGGAAAACTGACACTGGGCGAAATCCGGCACGATATTGGTGGCTTCTCCGCCGTGGGTGATGATGCCGTGCATGCGGGCTTCCTGCTTTACATGCTGGCGCATGGCGTTGACACTGTTAAACATGGAGATGACGGCATCCAGTGCATTGATGCCCCGTTCCGGGCTCTGTGCCGCATGGGCAGCCACACCGTGAAAATCAAATTCGATGGAGTTCATGGCCAGCACTTTCGTCTCGATGGAAGTAAACTCATCCAGATGTGCCTGCATGGCGAAATCCACCGTATCGAAAGCACCAAGCCGGATCATATCCGCTTTGGCACCGAAGGTTTCCTCTGCAGGTGTACCCATGACCAGGACGCGGCAGCGAAGAGGCTCACACACAGCGCTCAGGGCCATGGCACAGCCGCACATGGATGCGGCGATCCAGTTGTGGCCGCAGGCGTGGCCGGGGCCACCGTCTTTTCCGAACCCTGGCAGGGCATCATACTCTGCTACAAAGGCGATGGTGGTATCCCACTGCTGCGGTGCATAGGATGCGATAAAAGCGGTCGGCAGGCTCTCATAAGGAAAATCCACCTGGAAACCGCGGCTTTCCAGAACCTTCGCCAGATATCCGGAGGATTTGAATTCTTCCCCGCCAAGCTCCGGTTTGCAGAAGATAAAGTCGGTAATCTTCCTTCAGGTCGGCATTTCTGTTTTGATTTTTTCTTCAATGGTATTTTTGATACTGCTAAATTCCTGTTCCATTTTTTCACCTCATTGGATCTGTAAACTGAACCACTTTTTTTGCATTATACCATATATGA
>JAQXSU010000174.1 GCA_029219125.1 Bacillota bacterium | reverse complement strand
ATGATCGATCTGCTGCCGTACGTGACCAACAGCCTGATTTTTACCAGAGAAAAGCATAATGAGCTGGTACTTTGGGCAAAAATTGTATATGATCCGAATTATCTGAATGAAAATAATATGACACTGGAAGAACTGCAGAAGCAGGCGGAAGCGGATATGGAAGCCATCAACCAGCGGATGCCGGCATACAAGGCTGTAAAGCATTTCTTCCTGTCCGATGAACCGATGATCATGACTACGACCCAGAAGGTAAAGCGTAATCTTGAAATTGCAAGAATCATGAAATCGTTGGAGGCGTAAAATATGAGCCTGATGAAAGCGTTTCCTGAAATACTGGATGCAGGCAAAAGAGAATATGAAAACATGAAAGCAGGGCGATTCTTTCCGGCGGAGGAGCTGCTGCCGACAGAAGGCAGCTCCAATGGATGGAAGAACCTTCTTGCTCTTGGAGAGAACGGGGCCTTTATGAAGGCCCTTCTTCAGGATGAAAACATGGCGGGACAGATACAGATGGTGTATATTGATCCGCCATTTTTCAGTAAGTCCAGCTATGATGCTGTCATTCGGCTGGAAGGAGCCGGAGAAAACGGAAAGGCTCTATCGCTGAAGCATCCTGCGTACGAGGATGTCTGGGAAAAGGGGCTGGAACAGTATCTGGTTATGCTGACGGCACGGCTTTTGCTGATTCGTGATCTGCTGTCGGATGAGGGAACGATATGGGTGCACATGGACTGGCACGCATCCCATTATGTACGCATTCTTCTGGATGAGATCTTCGGCACAGAGCGATTCCTCAACGAGATTATCTGGACCTATAAATCCGGAGGCTCCGGGAAAAAGCATTTTTCCCGGAAACATGATACAGTTCTGGTGTACAGCAAGACGGCTCACTACTATTTCCAACCGCTGAAAGAAAAATCCTACAACCGCGGTCTGAAGCCGTACCGGTTCAAGGGTGTCGAGGAGTTTCAGGATGAGACCGGCTGGTATACCATGGTAAACATGAAAGACGTGTGGCACATCGACATGGTAGGCCGGACATCTTCGGAGCGAACCGGCTACGCTACCCAGAAACCGGAGGCATTGCTGGAGCGGATTCTTTCCTGCAGCACCAGGGAAGGGGATCTCTGTGCAGACTTTTTCTGCGGATCCGGTACCCTGGCGGCAGCAGCGCAGCGGATGAACCGGCGGTGGATTTGCTGCGATTCCGGCAGGCTTGCCGCAGAGGGGACGCTGAAGCGGGTGTGGTCAGAAGGGAAGGTGCCTGCAGAGGTCCTGTTTTCATCCTGCGTTCCGGAGGGATTCCTGGATCTGCAGTGCAGCAGAGAAGGAGAGGAATATCATCTGACGCTGACGGATTACCGTCCCGCGGCCCGGATGATGGAAGACGACTGGAAGACGGAGGACGGAATCACGACGGTGAAGGCTCTGCGGGAAAAAGATCCTCTGCGGCTTCTGGACAGCTGGAGTCTGGATCTGTCCTTCGATGGAACCGTACATCGTCCTTCCCAAAAGTTTCTGCGGGATAAGAAGGGGCAGATGGAAACCAGTCTGACGATTCCGGTGGATGCGGTGACTGGCGGACAACATGCTGCAATCAGCATCGCAGCCACTGACGTGTTTGGAAACCGGTATCGACGGATTTTGCGAAGCGATGAGGGGGAATTGTGATATGGAAAAGAAGAAAAAGATTTACAGAACTGCTGCAGATCTGTTCTTTCTGGTCATTGCCTGCAGCGTGGGCGCTTTCTCCACCACTGCGGTGATGATTCCAAACGGGCTGACCAGCGGCGGACTGACCGGTATCGTGCGTATCCTGCAGAACTTCGTGGATATTGATTTTTCGATTCTGTATTGTGCGCTGGCCATCGTTATCTGGTTTGTAGTCATCGCCCTGCTGGGCATGCGGGAAGCGAGAAAGGTTCTGGTGGTTACGCTTCTGTATCCTGCCATTCTGGTCGTTTTCGAGCAGTTGAATTTCCAGCTGCTGGAGGAAAAGGATGTGATTCTGGCTGCCATCTTCTGCGGCGTGTTTGCGGGGGTGTGCAACGGACTGGTGTTCTGGAGGGGATACTCTTTCTGCGGCACCGAGTCGGTAGCGAAAATTATCAAAAAGAAACTACTTCCTCATGTGGATATCAGCCGGATCCTGCTGGTTCTTGACAGCGTGATTATCGTGCTTTCGGCCTTTATTTTTGGAAGGAATATTGCCCTTTATGCTCTGGTGACCCAGTTCATCGGATCGAAAATGGTGGACTTCATCATGTACGGTTTCGAGACGAAGATCGTCCAGATGCAGATCATCACATCCCGGAGCGAAGATGTAGCGAAATATATCATGTCGGAAATCCACCGCGGGGTTTCCAGTTACGATATCGTCGGGGAATACACCGGACAGCACAGAAAACAACTGATCGTTCTCTGTTCACCGCGGGAAAGCATGGTCATCAAGAAATATCTCATCGATGTGGATCCGTCTGCATTTGTAACGGTAATGCAGGTGAACACGGTCTGGGGGGAAGGCAGAGGCTTTACCGACATGGAAGAAGAAAAATAAAAAACGGAATATCTGATACGGAAAAGGCGGCATTGCCCGCCTTTTCGATTTTACATACATTTAACTTTTCTTTCCCCATACTTCACGTTAGAATAGAATTGTAAAAGATAAAAAAGGAGAAGGAAAAGAAAATGGATTTTTTCGGTGTATTGCAGTTAGTGGGAGGCCTGTGTCTGTTCCTGTTCGGCATGGAGACCATGGGAGATGGTCTGAAGCGGGCGTCCGGAAGTAAATTGGAAGAAATACTGGGAAAACTGACATCCAGCGTGCCGAAAGGTGTGCTTTTAGGGGCAGTTGTGACAGCAGTCATTCAAAGCTCTTCCGCAACCACGGTTATGCTGGTCGGTTTCGTGAACTCAGGCCTGATGCAGCTCAGGCAGGCAATTCCGGTCATCATGGGAGCCAATATCGGTACCACAGC
>JAQXSU010000173.1 GCA_029219125.1 Bacillota bacterium | reverse complement strand
GTGCCCCGGCGCAAAATATGTTCGCCCGGAGCCAGTCTGTGATGGCGGCGAAGTTTCCGGTTTCCATGAGGGATTCCAGACTTCCGCATTCCTTTTCGATGGATGCCGCCAGCTGTGCAGCGGTCAGATCCGCTACAATATAGGTCGGGAAGTAGCCCACATAGCCTGCTGCCCAGTGAATATCCTGCAGCACCCCTTCCCGGTCATTTTCCGGTCGTATGCCCAGATAGTCCTCATATTTCTGATTCCATGCCTGCGGCAGATCAGAAACTGCCAATCTTCCGTTGATCAGCTCCCGCTCCAGCTCATATCGGATGATAATGTGCAGAAGATACGTCAGCTGATCTGCTTCAAGACGAATCGTGGAAGTGGAAACCCGATTGACATCCTCATAGAGATCCCGCGGCGTCCGCACCGAGAAATCCGGCACGGCCTTGCGGATTTTGTCGAAAAAGTGAGACCAGAAACCCAGACTTCTGCCCAGAATATCTTCGTAGAATCTGCCGATGCATTCCTCCATGGCAAAGGACGGCACCTCTGCAAGGAAGGTTCCCAGCAGTGCCGGATCGATGGACTGCTGATAAATGCCCTTGCCGCCGGAGTGGAGGACATTAAACAGGCCGTAGCGCAGATCCTCCTGCCGGTATGCATTGACGATCCGCACATCCGATGGGGAGCTTGCCAGGATCGTCGGATGAGCTCCCGTGTCCACACGGCCGGCAGTAAAGGAAAAGCCCAGATCGGAAAGGATTTCTTTCCACAGCTGTTCCTGCTGCTTCCGGTCTGCAGGCGGCATGGTCAGTCGGCAATGAGGACGGTCTTTTTCCGCCTCCCGGACCTGATCCAGAAGGGCAATCAGGAACGGCTTCAGCTCCTGTACCAGACTGTCCACTTTTTCCACCGTAAGGCCTTCTTCATAGTATCCCAGGAGCGCATCGTACGGGTCGTTTTCATAGCCCCAGTATTCCGCAAACTTCCGGAAGGTTTCCATACTGTTTTCCAGATAGGGACGGAAGCTTTCGAAATCATCTTCCTCCCTTGCCTTTTCCCATACCTGCTCGGACCGAGCGATCAGTTCGATGTACCTGCGGTATTCTTCTTCCGGAATCCGGCTGATGAACCCGGAACTTCTGGTGATCCGTTTCATCATGGCATTGGTCAGTTCGTCGTTTTTCCGATGTCCCGTGAAGTACTTCACATGGCCGCGGAATGCCGGTCCTGACATGAGCTTGTACTGCTCGTCCGCCAGGAAGGACATGACCTGTGACCGGTATTCGATACCGTCCGGCGGCATGTAAGTGATCTTGTCCCAGTAAATCAGGGAGTTCAGTGTATATTTCAGATATTCGATCCGGCGAATCAGATCCCGGAATTCTTCCAGTCTGGTTTCGTAACTCATGAATCCACCTCCGCCGTCCGGTTATATTTCCGCAGACCGAAGAACAGCAGGCAGGCCGCCAGCAGATACAGCACCGCAGCGATATAGTACGCCGTCCGGTAGCCCTCCTGGGTGACGAAGAGGATTTTGCCGGTAAAGGTGCCGCTGAGAATGCTCACGAATCCCGCCAGGAAATTTACCAGCGAGGTGTATGCCGGGCGCAGAGACGCCGGAACCACCGACATGCTCAGGGCGCTTTCTGCCGGACTTCCCAGATTGGCCAGGCCCGCCCGCATGAAGAGGGCGAATCCCACCGCCGGGATCATAGCCCCGCCGAAGGCATTGCCGTTGGCAATCATCAGCATGAACGGCACGGATCCGATGACCGTGAAGCAGATGGTACCCACGGTTCCCAGCTTTTTTACCACCATCGGCGTAAACAGCATGAACAGCACGATGGCCGCATAGGAAATGGATACCAGCAGGGATGAGGTGGCTTTGTCAATATGCAGGTTCCGGTTGAGAAATACGGTGTAATAGGAAGTAAACAGCCCCATGGCAAAGGAGATGATGGTCCAGTAGCCCAGATAAATAGCTGCGTCCTTTCGGAACAGCACCGCCAGCACGTCCCTGCCCTTTTCCGTCAGGGAGCGATGATCCTTTTCCGCTTCCGCTGCGGCAGAGGCATAGTCTTCCTTTTTCTCCCGAATCAGCAGCACCGGCACGATGCACAGGGCCGCCAGGATGCCTGTTACTACCAGCACGTCTTCATTTCCCTGAATATAAGCGGACTTCAGTGTCGGTGATACATCCGCAATGTATGCGGTCAGTTCCTTGGCTGCTTCATAAGTGACCCCGGCCCGCAGGGAAAACATCTTCACCACGAAGACGCCGCCCAGGTAGGTGGTCAGGAAATAGCCGATATATCCCATGTAATAGGTTCTCGTATACCAGTCGATGTTGTTCTTACCGGCGCTGGCCGTATAAGCAGCCACATACGGCGCCAGCATGATGTAATGGAGCTGCACGCCGGTCAATGCCAGCAGGGTGGTGGCATACAGCATGAACTGCCAGTCCAGATATACCACGCAGAACAGAGCCGATGTGCAGGCCGCCGCACAGAACAGCAGCAGCTTCTTATATCCCGTCTTCGGCACCAGCAGCAGCACCGCCGCACTGATGAAGGTGGCATAGCCGTAAAAGGCCCAGAAGGATGTGGCGATGGACACCGACACCTCCTGCAGATAGTTGACATAGGTATCATAGAGCACGCCGCTGACCAGATTGTTCAGCACATAGCTGATGATGAACATGGTCAGATTCCAGCGGTCGCGGCGTGCATCGGTTCTCAGGCTTGTTTCCATAACAACACTCCTCCTACTTCAGGTGAAACTGGGTGAAGAACGGGTGGAGGCTGTTTCCTGTCATCGGCCGTTCCGACAGAGCCTCGCTGCTTCCCGTGCCCGGCGCCATGGCCATGGGTTCCTCCGGCTCCAGCCGCTTTCTCGCCGCCACAACCTCTTCGTTTTCAATCTGCTCCAGCATGGCCAGCAGAATCCGTGCTTCCCGCTTCAGCTTCTGAATATTGAATTTATGGGTCCGCACTGTAGCCGCGCTGATGCCCAGCTCCTCTCCCATTTCCTTGTTATCCTTCTCCAGATACATGCCCTCCAGAATTTCCTTCTGGGTATCGGACAGTCCGCTGACCTGCCGGTCCAGCTGCATCAGTCCGCAGAATACGCCGCCGTGGACATCGATCAGGTGCTCCCGCATGGCCCGCTCCGCATTCACCATGCGTCCCCGTGACTGGTAGATCAGGTCTTCTTCATAGGTCTCCCCGCAAAATATACACGTGCAGGTTCCTTCTTCTGCCGAGCGGATGTATCCGTCGGTCAGTTCTTTCAGCGTCAGTTCCTTGAATTCCATATGCATTCTGCCTCCCTTCGGCATGCTGTCAGACGACGTTTGCTTATTATTAAACATTTTTTCAATTCGTTTGTTGTTAGCTAAACAATATCATAATTCATTTATGAAATCAATATGTTTTTTGCAAAAAAAATCACAAACCTGCTTTCTGCAAAAAATACTGTGTTTTTCAGCCGTTTGTGGTATACTCTTTAGTGTAAAAATGCATTCTATTCAGTGAAACGCATGAGGAGAAATATATGAATTACGGATTTATCAAGACAGAAGCAGTCAGCCCGGATCTGCGGGTGGCGGACTGCAGATATAATACAGAAAAGATCATCGAGGCCATGGAGGCCGCCGGCGAACGAGGCACACAACTGATCGTGTTCCCGGAGCTTGCCGTGACCGCCTACACCTGCGGTGACCTGTTCCTGCAGACCAGTCTGCAGCAGGCGGCAGAAGAGGCGCTGGTGGAAATCACCGGTGC
>JAQXSU010000172.1 GCA_029219125.1 Bacillota bacterium | reverse complement strand
TAGAACTTCTGGTTTGCCACTGCTTTCGAAAGATGCCTGTTCTTCATCATGCCCCTCACATTCAGATTCTCAATGGTGATATAGGACGGCTTGGTTTTCGCAATGTCACTGATACACTGATTCAGATAATCTGTTCTGATGTGGTCCAGTCTCTGATGAAGTCTCTGTACCTTCAACTTTTGCTTTTCTATATTTGAATAGTTTTCTCCTTTCTTTCCTCGTTTCTTTGCTTCCAGCTTTCTGGATAAAGCCTTCTGCTCTCGTTTTAATTTCTTTTCCAGCTTTTTTATGGTAGAACTTTTATTGATATTCCGAAAAACATCTCCATTCGACAAAGCTGCAAATTCCTTCAGCCCAAGGTCTATGCCCAGGCCTTCTTTGGTAAGAACAGGCCTTTCTTCCACTTTGTCTGTTTCCACAAGCACGGATATATAGTAGCGTCCGGCTCTTTTGGAAACCGTTCCCGACCGGATGACATACTTCTCAGAATCGGTTGGAATATATCCCTTTTCCTTGAGCCGCACCCAGCCGATGGTTGGTATTTTAATCCGGTGCCTCTCGCAGCGGATTATTGCTTTCTTATCCGTCTTTACGAAATACATCTTGGGTTCATTCACACCCTTTTTCTTGAATCTTGGAAATCCGGCCTGATATTTGAAGAATCTTCGAAAAGCCGAATCTGCATCCATGATGCTTTGCTTCACCGCCTTTGAGCTCACTTCCTTGATCCATGTGTAATCCGGATGGTTGGGAATGAACTCGTTATTGAGCCAGACCGAAAAACCTCTTCCGGAAACAAAGCGATTTTCTTTTTCATAGATTTCCTTATTATGTGCAATGTAGAAGTTATATACAAATCTGCATACACCAATGGTTCTGTCAATCGCTTGCTTCTGCTCTGCTGTGGGATTCAGCTCTGTTTTATAACTCCGCAGCAATTTCCTCATCCTCTCTTATCTTCCTTTTTATTTCTTAAGCTATATAGACTGCAGCGAAACACATGAAGTATTGATAAAATATCCTGAATGGTTTCTTGCTGGGATGAGAGTGCTGCGTTATTTACAACTGATCTTTTCGTATTGAACTTCATGTAGAATTGATTTAAAGTGAGTACATTTTAACATATTTTATACTGTTATTCCACTTTTTTAGTTACTTAAGATTGCCTCCCCAAGTTCAAAGCATAAATGTGCAGGGAGACGGCATGCGTCCCCTTGCACACTTAAAATACCATTATTTAAGATAAAAGTGTAGCACAATCCGGCTTAACTTGCAAGTTCATCCAGATATTTTTCCAGTTCGTCCAGATATTTTCCGTAATCTGCCCAGTCGCCGTTCTGCTGTGCTTCCTGTGCCTTATCGAAGGCCTCAGCCGCCTTCTGGATCAGTTCAGTCTGCGACATCGGCACGTCGGTCTGTCCGCCGCCTTCACCCGCAGTCTCTCCATCGGAATTCAGGCCGTCATCCGGCGTTCCCACGCCTTCTTCTGCCGCATCACCGAAGAGGGAAACCAGACATTCGGCTACCGTATTTTCGTAAGCGATCTTATCATCATAGGCCATGATAATACGCTTTACTTCCGGAATACTGGAGTTGGTCGCTTCCAGATAAACCGGCTCCACATACAGAATTGAAGTGTTGATCGGAATGATGAACATGTTTCCGCGCCGGTAGGATGTACCGGAGGAACTCCACAGAGAGAATTCCTTGGAGATTTCCGTGTTCTGGTCAATCTGCGCTTCAATCTGCTCCGGGCCGTAAACCGTCTTGCTCTTCGGGAACTGGTAAACCACCAGTTCGCCGTAGTCATCGCCATCATTTCTTGCTACCATCAGAGCGGTCATGTTCCACTTGGACTTCGGCGTGAAGGCGATGGAGTTAAAGAACTCTGCCTTGTCCCCATCCGGCAGCTTGGCAATGTAGTAGTTCGGCTGCATCTGCACACGTTCTGTGCCATATACTTCATATGCGATATCCCACAGGTCTTCGTTCTGATAGAATACATTCACATCTTCCATGTGGTATCTGGTATAGATGCCTGCCTGAATGGTCAGCAGAGTGTTCGGGTACCGGATATGGGCTTTCAGACCCTCCGGCATCTGATCTGCCGTCTTGAACAGGGTAGGATAGATTTTCGCATAAGTCTGTGCGATCGGATCCGTCTCGTCCACGATGTAGAAGTTAACATCGCCGTTGTATGCATCCACGACCACCTTGACGGAGTTTCTGATGTAGTTCTGCTGTCCGTTGAACGGTTCTGCATACGGATAATAGGAACTGGTGGTATACGCATCCACCATCCAGTACAGTTTTCCGTCTGTGGTCACCATATACGGATCATCCTCATAAGCCAGATATGGCATGATAGTCTGAATTCTGTCCATCACGTTCCGGTTGATGATGATCCTGGAATTGCTGTTGATGTTGGAGGAAACCAGCATCTTCAGGTTGGCTTCCCGGATGGAGAACAGGATACGGTTGAAGAAGTTCATCTTGATACCGGCTGTTCCTTCGTATTCCGTATAAGAGTTGCTCTCGCCCTTCGGATAGTCGAATTCCTTTTCGTCCGTGCCCACGATAACGTAATCGTTGGACAGCTCGCCGAAGTAAATCTCCGGACGGTCAATCTGAATCTCATCTACCGTGGATTCCGGCGGAATGTTTCCGATGAGCACGTCAGGCTGTCCGCTGGCTGTCACCTTGTCCACTCTGGACAGGGCTACGCCGTAGCCGTGGGTATATTTGATATGTTTGTTCAGCCAGGTGTCCGTGATCTTGGACTCATCGATTTCACGAGTGGTCAGGAATGTCTGTGTATACTCCCCGTTGATCATATACCGGTCCGGATCCACGTCGTTAAAGGTGTAGTACTGACGGATACTCTGGGTCTGGTTATAGAACTGTTTCGCCGGATCAAAATCGTTGATTCGGATGTTGTTTATGGTTTCAGTGTTTGCATTGATGTCAGCGGCCGTCAGCGTATCGTCTGCCGCGAAAGGCTTGACGCTCACATCATCCAGCTGGTATGCATACTGGGTGTATTCGACGTTCCACGCCAGATATTTGCTTTCCTTGTTGATTTCATCCGGAGATACCACAAAGTTCTGAATCAGGTATCCTGCGCCGGAACCGATCACGCCCACAAGGATCATGATCACAGGAACCGTCAGCAGCTTCTTGTAATTCTTTTTCTTCATATGCACCACGAAGAGAATCGCGGCAAGAACCGAAAGTACGCAGAGAATCCGGTACATCCACAGTGTGATGTTTACATCTGTGAAGCCCGCTCCGTATACCGCACCGGTATGCACATGCAGCAGATCGAACTGCCGCAGGAAGAAATTGATGGCCAGCATGATGAAAAATATGAAGCCCAGCAGGCCGATCTTCCCCGATGCAATGGACATCAGCTGTTTGAAATTGTTATCATCAAACTGCTTTTTCGGTTTCACAGGACGCGGCGCCGCCTTCTTGCCGAAGAAGGCTTCCGCAAACTTGCCGAACGGATCATTGCCGCCGGCACTGCTGTTTTCAAACGGATTGGCATTTCCGCCATACCGCTCGCCGTCTTCACCCTGCTGTCCGAATGCTTCGCTGCTCTGTGCAGGCTCTTCTTTGAACACATCCGGCGTTCTCACGGTCATCAGGACGATGTAATACAGAATCGTCAGCACAACGAATCCCACAATGACGCCGATGAGTATCTCATTCAGCTGGGAGAGGAATTCCAGACGGAAAATATAGAACGAAATGTCCATATGGAACAGCGGGTCTGCAATGTTGAAGTCCGTGCTGTTGGCAAACTTCAGAATGTCAAACCAGAGTTCCGTCACCGTCGTCACCGTAGTGAAAATACCGAAAATCGCTGCGAAGATCAGCGTTGTCTTCTTCAGCTTTTTCAGGTTTGTATCCTCACTGGACGCAATCTTCTTGAAATAACTTTTTCGCAGATGGTTCAAATACAGAACCACCAGTCCGGTCACCACCAGGAAGGTCGGGATGCCTACCGTCAGCTGGGTGACCAGCTGTTTGAAGAACACATCCACATAGCCCATTTCCTGGAACCACATGAAATCAGTAATAAAGCGGATCGCACTGAAAAACACTGCCAGTAAAATGACAATAATCAGGATCACAATACTGATTCTCTTTTGGACTTTTTCCATTAAATCGTCTCCTCCTTTGTTTCATTGATTACCATGGAATCCTGAGACTCTTTCACGTTCACTGTCACATACTTCACGATTTCATCGCCGTCTTCGCCTGCAAAGGTCAGCCGGCAAAGCACATAGTACCCCTCTTCCCCTGTTCGAATCTCTCCAATTTCCAATTTATTAATGCCTATCAGGCTGGTATCCTCATTGGTCGCCTTCCACTGGTCAAAATATGTAACCACGGCGTTCATCATCGCATCGGCTTTCGTAATCGTCTTACCATCTTCTCCGGTTTTCCACGTTTCGTCGACGAAAGCTTCCGATTCTGCGAGCTGCTCTCCGAAAGCATAGTTCTTTTTATTATCGTATTTCAGTTCTGTATCTTCCAGCACCTGACCGATGGTTTCCGGCTCCGGAACTCTCTCACGCAGAATGCCGCTCAGATAGGTCTCTTTCGGCAGGTCTGCATCGCCGTCCCCGTCAGAGCCTTCCGGATCTTCCGCATCCTGCGGCGACCCGCTTCCTCCGGTGACCTTGTCCAGAATCTTCTCTACGAAAGCATTTGCCTGAATGGAAAAAGTACTTTCCGGTGCGATGAATTTCGCAGCCAGAACGATGCCTTCCAGCACGATCAGCAGTACCAGCAGCATGACAATCAGTTTGACAAACAGGTTCATTCCCTTCCTGTCTTCTTCCTGGTCTTCCTCGTCTTCATCGAAGAGCTCCGGGATTCCCGCTGCCGCCTGCTGCTTTTCGCCATCTCCGGTCTTCCCGTCATCTGCTGCAGGCTCTGTATCATCAGAACTGCTATCATCGCTGCCAGCAGCAATGCTTTCCCTGGGAAAGACGTCAGAGTACCTGAGCCGCAGCTTCTCGTCCGGACTGCAGCTGGGTGCAGAATCGTCATCCGCCGGTTCTGCAGTCGCCGGTTCTGCAGTCGCCGGTTCTTCATCTTCCTGTTCTTCATCCGCCGGTTCTTCGGTGGGCAGTTCTTCAGCGGCCTGTTCTTCCGCTGACGGTTCTTCATCCGCCGGTTCTTCATCTTTCAGTTCTTCACCCGACGGTTCTTCCATCGTTACTTCCTGCGCCGCAGCTGTTTCAGGCTCTGGATCTTCGGCCGCAGATACCTCAGATTTCTCTGTCTCCACTGCCTGTTCCGGATCCCGGTCCATCTGACTCCGCAGCTTTGCTTCTTCCCGGATCGGAGAAAAATCTATGGTATCATCGGAAACGGTTTCCTCCTCCGCTGCCTCGTCCTGCTGCGGGAACAGCCTTCCTGCCCAGGTGAACTCCAGAGACTCCGCATCCGGTTTCCGTTCCTCTTCCATGGATCTGAGCCGTTCATATTCTTTATCTAAAAGCTCCTGAAAAGCCTCTTTCTTTTCGTTATAGGTATAGAACTTCTCAAGCTGGGCCGTATTCCTGGATCGGTCGTCCGAATCCTCAGATCCCACCGCCTTATAATCCTTCCCAAACAGTTCATCCTCCAGGCGGGCAGCAGCTTCCTCTCTGGTTTCTTCTGCAGGATTTTCCTCCTGCTCCGCAGCTTCCGTGACGGTTTCCGTCTTCACAGCTTCGTTTATTTTTTCTGTGTCCACGGTCGCTTCGGCCGTCTCCCCGTCTGCACCCGAACCAGCAGCCGGTTCCGCATCGGACATCTTCATTCCGCCGATATGAATCTTATCTACCACAGGAACTGCCGGGATGCTGCGCGTGTTCTCTCTGTCTGCCCCCCGCTTTCTGTCCATGACAGAATCCCAGTTGAAGTTCACATCTTCCGTTTTTTTCGATTCGCCGGATGGAAACCCGTCAAGATTCCAGTCAAAATGGGCAGGCTCTGTCTGCCGCGGTTTCTTCGGTTCTTCGCTGGTTTCGGAAAAGCCCTTAAAAATCTCTGAGGTCCTCCGCTCCGCTTCTGCTCTGAACGGAGGATTGAAAACGATTTCCTGCCGCGCTTTTGGTTCTTCCTCTCTGACTTTGGTTCCGCAGTATGCACAGAACCGGTCTCCCTCATACAATTTTTTTCCGCAGTTGGTACAAAACATGTCTGCCTCCAGTATTACTCTTTGATTTTTTCGCGCAGTTCCTCTTCCGTGTAGACACGGCCCGAACGCGTTCTGTTCATATTATCCGAACCGAATTTTTTCGGTGTGCTCTGCGGTTCACAAGCATCAGAAGTCCTCTTCGCTTCCGGTTTCACAAGCTGTCGGTTCTCTTCAAAATCCGACGTTTCCCCCTCGCTGAGGAGCACTTCAGGAATCCTTGCCGTTTTTTCATTTTCATCGGTGTAACGAATGATCAGCCGCGCTTTTTCTATCTCCAGATTAATAGAAGCGACTTCTCTTCCCGCCGTCTCTCCGGCTTTTTCCGCACCGCGAATAATCTGTGCCACCAGTCCTCTGGCTGCTGCCTCTGCCGGCACCTCTGCTTTTTCGCACACTTCTGCTGCCTCTGCCGGACTTTTTGTATCCTGCACATTGCGCTCTTCTGAAATTCTTGCATTGATGGATTTCAGAATGTCCAGAAGCTCATATGCCTCATCTTTCGCGGAAGCTGCTTCGCACAGCGTTTCCTCCGGTTCATCGGCAGCTTCCGGCTCGCCGTCCGGCTTCGGTTCGTCTTCCGGTTCCGTTTCAGGTTCATTCTCCGGTTCATTCTCCGGATCCGGCTCGGCTTCGGGCTCCTGTTCCGTTTGGTTCTCAGGCGCGGATTCCGGCTGAATTTCCTTTAGAGATACTTCCTCCTGCTGATCCCGCCTTGCCAGATGCACAAGCCAGGCAGAAAGCAGCAAAATCAGGACCACCAGCCCTGCGGCAGCCAGTCCGATCCAGTGTTCCTGACAGTATTCCCAGATTTTTTCCATCCATTCCCGAAATTCCATTTTTCCGGCCTTCCTTACAATTATATACTTCTTTATATTATATAACAAAAATGCTGTCAATGCAAAGAAAAGAGCAGATTTGGTCTGCTCTTTTCTCATAGTTTTTTTGTTTCAGGTCAGAATATTAGTATTCGAACTTGTTGTTCTGCTTGTTGGACTGACGGTTGTTCTGCTTATCTGTCTGCTTGTCAGACTGTTTGTTATTCTGTTTGTTGTTCTGCTTATTCTTCTGGCTCTGGTTCTTATTTTCACAATCGTATTCTTTCATGGTTTCATCCCTCCTCAGTCCTTATTCTGCACAGGGCAAAAGAAAGTATGAAAGGAAAAAATTAAATAATTTCGTGCAGCGCCTGTAGGTCAGATGAGATGATGCATTCTGGCTTCTTCCGTCAGCTGATCACGGAAGTCGGGATGTGCCAGGCCAATCATTGCGCGCACTCTGTCAGACATGTTCAGTTCCTTCAGATTGACACAGCCATATTCTGTAGCAATATATTGTAC
>JAQXSU010000171.1 GCA_029219125.1 Bacillota bacterium | reverse complement strand
GAAAATCAGACTTCTTTTTCGTTTACAATATTTTTCGCTTCACAAAATATTATTTTTCAGCGTTTTCCTTTCTTCTCCCGGTCACGGCCAGTGCTGCAAGCCCTGCTGCAGACAGGAAGAAGAGCACACTTGCCGCACCTGCACCGTTATCTCCTGTCTTCGGTACGCTGGTATCGGAAGATGTTGCATTTCCCTGCGGGACATTTTCATCATCCACGTCAACACCCGGGTTTTCAGGCTCTGCCGGTGACAGCGGACTCTCCGGATCCGGTACGATTACACCAGGGTCGGTCGGTTCCGGCGTCGGGGTTACGATTGTAATCGGATCTGTCGGTTTCGTTGAATTGGTTGGCTTCTTCTCATTGACAAACAGAGAATACGTGGTCGCCTTGCTTTCTACACGGTAGGTTTTGGACTGTCCGTCCGGCTTTTCTGCATCGATGGATGCCAGGGAGTATCCTTCCGCATCGGCTTCGGTAACCTTATAGCTTCCTGCCGGCAGATTCTGAATGGTGATTTCCTCGCCGCCCTTCAGCTGCAGCTCGGTTCCCTTCTTTCCCTTTTCTTCAGCTCTTACAAAGATGTATGTATCATCTGCAGTTGCAGACTTTTCCAGAACCAGTGCTTCTCCTTCCGCAGTTTCCACGGTGAAAGTGAATGCTGTTGCATCGGTGATATAATTTCCTTCTGCATCGGCAACCTGTTTCTTAATTTTCAGCATACCGGTGGTATCTTCCTCAATCGGTGCTGCCTTCTGGTTGACAAAACAGGCAGACGCAATTTCTTTGCTTGTCACCTGATATGCTTTCGACTGTCCCTCCGGTTTTTCACCGTTGACGTAGAGCAGCGTATATCCATCTTCCTGTGCCTCTGATACAATGTAGGTTCCCGTAGGGAGTCCCTCAATCGTGATTTCATCGCCAGCCTTCAGACGCAGCTCGGTTGCGGTTGCGGCTGAGTCCGCCTTTTCAAAAGAGAATACGTTGGAAGCAGCTGCAGATTCTGATAAAACAACCGGTTTCTTATCCCCAGTCTCCACAGTGAACGTAAACACGGTATCATCCGACTGCAGCGGTTTTTCCTGTGCATCAACGACCTGCTTGCTGATTTTCATGGATCCGGTGACAGGTCTGGTGTAGGTGTTGGTAATGATATAACCTTCTGCTTCGGTTCCGCTCACCGAAGGGTCATATCCTTCCACCGCCTCTTCTTCAACGGTATATGAAATTTCCTTTCCATTTTGGAACTTTACAAGATTCGAAAAGGAACCTTTCCATCCGTTTTCCTCATTCAGAACAACAGACTTTCCGGTTGCAGTTCCATTCGCCAGCAATTTTGCTGTAATTTCGTCAGGACGAACACTCTGCAGTTCATCATCTCCAACCCAGCTTTTGCTGACTTTCACGTCAACATTATAATATACAGTACCGTTGTAGTTCTGGTTTCCCTGGTCGAAATGGAATGTTTCATCCTGCCCTGCATCGTTTCCTTCATGCTTTGTGATTACAATAACGCCGGATTTCCCGGAATTGTCATTTACCGTAAAAGGAATTTCCTTTCCCGTATTATAACCAACCTGATTCTCCACTTTCAGAATGCTTCCCTGATACAATGCAGTGAGATCCCCCGAAGTCATATGCAATAGCAATTCCGTCTTGTTATCAAACATTCCGCTGCCGACGTGAATCGTACATGTATTGTCTGCAGCCGCTGCTGTCATGGTCGCGAAACTCATAGTCATTGTCAGAATCAGAACCAGAGTAAGTATCTGACGGACTACTTGCATCCTGCTTTTCATTTTTTTCATTTTACCCTCCTCCTCATACTATTTCTTTTCCGTGCTTTTCTGTGTGTTCAGTGCATCGTTCATCAGAAAGATCAGTTCCAGAACACTGCGGAAGCTTTCCTCCTGTTTTCCTTCCAGCCAGACGATGGATCCCTGCCAGCTGGCATTCTGACGAAAAAGGATACGGATCAGAAATGTTGCAGCCTTTCCTGTCTGGCACTCATCATAGGAAGCACCGCTCAATGGCGTTTCCACATCGGATGTAAAACGGCGCACCGCAGAAAAGGACTTAGGAAAATACATTTGATCCAGAGTCTTTTCCATCTTCACCAGGAAATCCACAAGGCAACTGAAAGATTCCACCTTTTTCATAACAGAATTATAGAATCTTCCCTCCCAGACTCCTTTCTCACAGGAATCCACACATACTAATATTGCCCTTCTTTCATTGCCATGTATCTGACTCTGCATATTAATGATTCTCCTTTACACCATTTTCTACAGTATATCATTTCGTGGTTACAGTTTCGGTTACATATTGCAGAAAAACGTTCAAAATTTTTGCAAAAAGCGAAAAAAAACATACCGCACCTTTTCATGATGCGGTATGTTCTTCTTCCATTCGATTTTTTTTATACTATCTTTTCACGCTGGCGATATAGCTGACACGGAAGGTTCCGTTCAGTGCGACGAGTTCTTCAATCAACTCCGCATCGCTCAGTCCGGAGAGCGGATTTTGCTCAGATACAATACCCAGCAGATCGGAAATATCTGTCTTCGATTCCGGAATGAAGTCTTCCACCGCACAATCCTGCAGACCGTATTCACCCTGCATATCCAGCACAGCATCCTCCAGGGTGCCGATCTCATCGATCAGACCGTTATTCAGTGCCTGCTTTGCTGTATAGATTCTGCCGTCTGCGATTTTTCTGACTTCCTTTTCACTCATATCTCTGCCTTCTGCCACGATACCCACGAACTGGTCATAGGCTTCATCGATCAGGCTCTGGAAGATCTCACGCTGCTCCTCTGTCATGGCTTCATAACTGCTTCCCATGGCTTTATTGGCACCGGAAGTGATGGTGTTGGTCTTAATCCCCAGATTTTCCAGC
>JAQXSU010000170.1 GCA_029219125.1 Bacillota bacterium | reverse complement strand
AGATATTGTTGCATTAGAATAGACTAACCGAAGCGTGGCTTCATGGCCCGCAGCAAGGTGACAGTTTGCGCTCATATTTTCCTACGTAGCCGGGCATACTGATTCCAGAAGTATGGTCGCCGGATTCAGCGCATGGTGGATTCGGCGCATGCCGGGTGCAGCGCCCGGCGGAGTCAGGAAATATCTGGAGGTCAGAAAAATGGGAAGTGGACAAACGAACAGGGAAGATACGATTCACCTGCTGCGGGAGTGTGATGCGGGAATCAAAATGGGAACATCCTCGATCCGGGAGGTGCTGTCTTCCACGGAAGACAGAAAGCTGAAGCAGATGCTGCAGGAATGCATGCATCGCCATGAGCGTCTGGGCAAGGAAGTGGAAGCGGCACTGGAACGGTTCGGGGATGAGGGGAAAAATCCGGGACTCATGGCGCAGGCCATGTCCTGGCTGAAGACCAACGGCAAGCTGTCTGTGGATGGATCGGATCGCACCATTGCGGATCTGATGACGGACGGCGCTAACATGGGCGCCAAGTCTTTAAGGAAATATATGAATCAGTATTCGATGGCGGATGAGGATGCCAGGGAGATTGCCGGCCGGCTGGCAGCCATGGAAGAGCAGCTGGTGGAAGAGCTGCGGCCGTTTTTGTAGGAGCGGCGACAGAATGGGCTCTCAACCTTGGCCCACATGAAACCCCTGTGATTTCGTCTTGACAGCTTTTTTCCGGTTGGCTATATTGATAGTAGGGAAAAAAGCGGCTCGCGGACAGGCAGCGACCCGCAGGAGTGCAACGGCCCGCGGGAAGGCAACAATCTGCGGCACGCGGGCAGGAGACGGAGGACACAATGAATCAGGATACAGCGAACCAGAAATTTTTGAACCAGGAAAACATGACGCAAACCGAAAAACGAATTATCGAAGAAGTAGAAGCCGGGCGTGAGGATTTTGTTCAGTTCTTCAGGAAGCTGGTGATGACAAAAAGCTTTACGAAGCAGGAGCAGGAAGTGGCGCAGCTGCTGGCAGAGGGTCTGAAAGAGCGGGGCATGAAGGACGTGCGCATCATCGGGCCGGCGCCGGATCGCCCCAATGTGGTGGCGGTCTACAAAGGCATCGAGGACGGCCCGACCTGCACTTTCAACGGGCATCTGGACGTGCTGCCGCCGCAGGAGGAAAATCTTTGGCCACATAAGCCGTTCGCCGGGGATATCGAGGACGGAAAGCTGTACGGGCGGGGGACCGTGGATATGAAGAGCGGAACGTTCAGCTCGTTTTTTGCGGGGCTGGTGATGGAGAGGCTGCAGCTGCCGATCCGGGGCCGGGTGGTTTTCACGGGGGTCTGTGACGAGCTGGTCTGCGGGGATCAGGGCATTTTGTACTTGCTGAAGGAGGGGGTCATCCGAAAGGAGCATCCGGAGGATTTCGGCATCAACTGCGAGCCGACCAATCTGGAGGAAATGAATATGGCCACCAAGGGCGTGATGCGGGCGGATGTGACGGTGATCGGCAAGGGTGCGTTCAATGCCCGGCCGTATCTGGGGGTCAGCGCCATCGATCAATCGGCAAAATTCATTCAGTCGATACAGCAGCTCAATGCGGACATTGCTTCGGATCCGGCGTGGTCGCATCCGCTTCTGGAGCCGCGGAGCGTGCAGGTTGCCATGATTCAGGGCGGCGAAGCGTCCAATCTGGTGCCGGAGCGGGTGAAGATGACGGTGACGCGGCGGCTGCATCCGGGGGAAACGCTGGAAGACTGCATGAAGGATTACGAAGAGATTTTTGAGACGCTGCATGCGGAGGATGAACGGTTCCGGGCAGAGATCCGGCCGTGGGACGGGTTCCGGCCGCCGGTGGAGGTGCCGATGGATACGCCGGTGGCGGCTGCAGTGGCCCGGGCGCTGAAACTGGTAACGGGCAAAGAACTTGCTCTGACCGGAAGCGAGGGCGGAACGGATGCGTCTCATGTGGTGGCACAGACAGGAATTCCGATGCCGGTGTTCGGGCCGGGGGATCACCGGCTGCTGGGGACAGTGGACGAGTGCGTGCCGCTGGACGATTTCATCAATGCCATCAAAATCTATGCCCTCACGGTGTACTACATGCTGGGGGCGTGACCGGGGCGGACATCCATCCGGCAGGCCTCGACCGGGGCGTGACCGGGGCGTGACCGGGGCGTGACCGGGGCGGACACATACTTATCCGACGAAAAAAGGCCAAAAGGGTCGGGTGAAATTGTATGAGATACGGCAGCACAAGGCGAAAACTATGAAAAATGCCGTTTTTTCGGGGATATTTGGGATTTCTTGAGGAATTTTTGCTTTTTTGCAAAGGGTGTACCCGACCTTTTTGCGATTTTTGTTTCAATATGTATGGGTTGCATTGGGCTAACCACGTCGCGGCACACGGACAATCACGCTGCGGGGAGGCTGGACTGGCTCTGTTTTGTATTCCGGCCTGCTGCGGCGCATGTATACATTGACGGGAGCGGCGGGATGTGCGATAATTGTACCATGATACAGAAATGTACCGTGGTACATTTTTGTTTTGGCGGAAGCCACAGCGACAGGAACCGCCGCGACAGCGAATAGCCGCGACATAGAATATCACCACGGAAGAGGAAAGAGAGACAGATCATGAGTGACCGAAAAGCAACCGAACAACAGAGATACAATGTAACGCCGGCTGGAGAGGAGGGGGCGTCCGGATTGACCAAAGCGGCCGGGGATGCGTGGGCGACTGGATCGACCCAGGCACATGGACCAGCCCAGGCGGATCAAGCCACCGGACCGACCCAAGAGACCGAACCAATCCAGGTGAATCAGACGTCCGGATCGACCCAGGCGGAGCAAGCGGCGGCAGCCGTCGATCCGGATCAAGCGACCGGATCGGCGGGAACCGGCAAGCTGACCAGGCAGGAGAACCTGGCGCAGGTCATCAAATTCGCCCTGTTTTCCGTATCGGCGGGTATCATCGAAACCGTGGCATTTACCGTGCTGGACCTGGCCACCGACTGGAGCTACTGGCCGTGCTACCTGATCGCCCTGATTCTATCGGTGGTGTGGAACTTCACCCTGAATCGGGAATTCACCTTCAAGTCGGCCAACAACGTGCCGGTGGCCATGATGAAGGTTGCCGCATTTTACTGCGTGTTCACGCCACTGTCCACATGGTGGGGACATGCACTCACCAGTGCGGGCTGGAACGAATACGTGGTGCTGCTGGGCACCATGGCGGTGAACCTGACGACGGAATTTTTGTATGACCGTTTCTTCGTGTTCCGGGATTCCATGAATACCAATCAGCGGGCCCGTGCCGGGAAGAAAGGGAAGGCCGGGAAGAGCGGGGCCGACCGACCTGCGGGCGCTGACCGAAACGGCGAGTGTGATCGAAACGGCGGTGCCGACCGAAACGACCAGTGCGGTGCGACGGGCGCCGACCGACCTGCGGAAGCTGGCCGACCGGCAGAGGAGAGCAAGGAGGCAGAAAAATGACCAAGCGAGAGAAAAGCCGCATCCGAATCATGCACGAGGCCAAGCGGCTCTATGAAACCTACGGCATCGAAAACGTGACCTTCAGCCAGATCGCCGAAGAAGCCGGCATGTGCCGAACCACGATTTTCAACCATTTTGCCACGGCGGGCGACCTGATGCTGGCCCTCTACCGGCAGGAAATCGAAGACATCAAAGCCCACTGCCTGGCCACGGGACAGACGGGGATGCCCCTCATCGAGGCGCTGTTCGACAAGCTGATCGAGGACACGGTCTGCTACCCCATGCTCACATCCCAGCTGACCAACCACGCGATTTTGAGCCGTGACGAAGAAAAGCCGATCCAGACCATCGAGGATCTGGTGGCTGAGAATCTGCCGTCCCGGTTTTCCGGCCCGGCGGAGCGGGAGCGGATGGCGGTGCTCCTGCTGGGGGCATATTACGGACTGATCAACCATTACCATATTTATCAGAAACCCTTCGAAGAAGAAACCCTGAAAGAGGAGTTTCGGCAGCTGCTGAAAATTTTGACAGGAGGAACCGAACATGCAGATGAAAATTGACAGAGACATGAAAAACTGCGGCATCAGCCGGTGGGATGACCCGGCGGAGATCAACGCCCAACTGAAAAAGCTGACCAGCGAACCCATCTGGGAAGTGAACGACGACTACTACGAAAACACAATCCTGAAATATTACGATGAAAAGTGCGCGGCTTCCAAGGCCATCTTTGAAGAGGCGAAGGAATACATCCCGGGCGGCGTTCAGCACAACCTGGCATTCAACAAGCCGTTCCCAGTCTGCTTTGAAAAGGCGGAGGGCGCCTACCTGTACGACAAAGACGGCAACCAGTACATCGACTTCCTGCAGGCCGGCGGCCCGACCATTCTGGGCAGCAACTACCCGGTGGTGCGGGATACCATCATCGAGCTGCTGAAGACCTGCGGTCCGGTGACCGGGCTGCTCCACGAGGCGGAACTGCTCATCGCCAAAGAGATCCACAAGCACATGCCGAACGTGGAAATGTTCCGTATGCTGGGCAGCGGTACCGAGTCGGTCATGGCGGCTATCCGGATTTCCCGAATCGCCACCGGCCACAAGCGAATCATCAAAATCGGCGGTGCTTATCACGGCTGGAGCGATCAGATGGTCTACGGTCTGAAGATCCCGGGCAGCCGGGCGCTGCTGGAGTCCCACGGCATTCCGGGCGGCGCATACGGAAAAACCGATGAGATCCGTCCAAACGATCTGAACATGCTGGAAGGCATGCTGAAGCGGAACAAGCTGAAGGGCGGCACGGCGGCTGTCCTGCTGGAGCCGGTGGGCCCGGAGAGCGGTACCCGTCCGGTTTCCTTCCAGTACTGTCAGGGCGTGCGGGAGCTTTGCGACCGGTACGGCGCACTGCTGGTCTTTGACGAAGTGGTGACCGGTTTCCGCGTGGGTCTGGGCGGTGCCCAGGAACTCTTTGACGTGGTTCCGGACCTGACCGTATTCGGCAAAATCGTTGCTGGCGGCTATCCCGGTGCCGGCGGCGTCGGGGGCAAGAAGGAGTATGCAGGTCTCATGGCCGCCGGTCTGGCTACAGGCAAGCACCGGGCTTATGTGGGCGGTACTCTGGCTGCCAATCCGCTGTCTTCGCTGGCAGGCTACACGGCCATCCGGGAGATCGACAGGACCAATGCCTGTGCGGTCGCCGGCAGGGCCGGCGACCCTCTGGCCGATGGGCTGAAGGAACGGACAGAGCGGTATCACCTTCCGTTTGTGGTATATAACCAGGGCAGCATCGTCCATCTGGAATGCACCGGTGCCATGAGCTTTGATTTTTCCAGCTTTTCTTTCGTGAAATCGGCGCTGGGACTGCTGAAAAAGAAGTCCATGATGTACGAACGAAAGGATTCCATGGAGCGGATGGGTGCAGCCTACATGGCCAACGGCATCGTGACCCTGGCCGGCAGCCGTCTGTACACTTCCCTGGCAGACACCGATGAGATCATCGACGAAGCACTGAACCGGTTCGAGCACGTCTTCAAGAAAGTGGTGCGGACCGAAAAAGGCCTGGTAAAGTAAAGCGCGTGCAAGCCGTGTGCAAGCAGTGCTCAAGCCACGCGCAAGCCGCAGGAGGAAGACTATGAGCGAAAAAAAATATATTCTGGCCCACGACATGGGGACCAGTTCCGATAAAGCCGTGCTTGTGGATTTTGCGGGAAATATCGCTGCAACCAGCAGCGCCCCGTACCCCACCTTCTACCCGAACCCTGCCTGGGTCGAGCAGGATCCGCAGGATTACTGGGAGGCCGTGGCGCTGACCAGCCGGACCATCGTCCGTGAAAACGGGATCGACCCGTCGGAGATCAAGGGCATCGTTTTTTCTACCCAGGCCCAGGGCATTATTCCGGTGGATGAAGAGGGAAACGTGCTTTATAACAACATCACCTGGGTGGATGGCCGGGCCCAGAAGCAGGCGGACAGCATCATGAAAAAGCTGGGCGGCAAGAAGATTTTCACCCTGGCGGCGGGCACGCCGATTATGGGCAAAGACTGCATTCCGAAAATCGTCTGGCTGAAGGAGGAACGGCCGGATATCTATAAAAAGACTCATCTGATTCTGGATGTGAACGGGTATCTGAAGTACAAGTGCACGGGCCGCATGGTGACGGAGCTTTCGGGGGCGTCGTCCTACGGGCTGGATCTGAAGAAGAAGCAGTGGCTGGGGGTCATGAAGTACACCGGGGTGGACATGGAAAAGCTGCCGCCGCTGGTGTGCAGCACGGATATCGTCGGTGGTCTGACGGAGCAGGCGGCTTCGGAGATGGGCCTGATTCCTGGGATTCCGGTGTTCGGCGGCTGTGATGATGTGCAGGCTGCGGTGGTAGGCTCCGGCATGTGTGATGACGGGGATCTGCATATTTACCTGGGTACTTCGGCCTGGGTGGCGGCGGTGAGCCGGACTGCGGATAAGTTTCATCACGGGGCGGCGGCCATTCAGAGCGCGGACCGGGATATGAACCTGATCGCCGGGATCACGGAATCGGCGGGGGCCAACATTCAGTGGCTCTGCGACGAGTTTTTTTCAAAAGAAAAAGAGGAGTATGGGGACGGGATCTTCGACTACATGGACCGGGTGATTCAGACCATTCCGCCGGGCAGCGACCATCTGGTGTGCACGCCGTGGATGCTGGGCGAGCGGTGTCCTGTGTCGTCCACCACGACCCGGGCGACTTTGTTTAACATCAACATGGTCCACACCCGGGAGCATCTGATGCGGGCGGTTTACGAGGGCATCGGTTATAATCTGCGGTGGATCCTGGAAAACTATAAAGCAGACTACGGGTTCAGCTGCGATAACTTCCGCATCATCGGCGGCGGAGCCCTGGACGACGGCTGGATGCAGATCATCGCGGATATCACGGGCAAGCATTTTGCGGTGGTGAAGGATCCGCGGAATGCCGGCGCGGTGGGTGCGGCGGTGGTGGCCCTCATCGGACTGGGCGAGCTGCCGGGCTTCAGTGCGGCGAAGGACTTCGTCCAGATTGAGCGGCGGTATAAGCCGAACCCGGAAAACAAGAAAATTTACGACGAGCTTTTCGTGGATTATAAAAATATATATCATTCTCTGGAAGCAGCGTACCGGACGGCCAACGGCAGCCGGTTCACCGGGGAAGCGTAGGCGGACCGCGAGGAACGCGCCCTGGCAAGGGCATGCGGGGTCGGCATGGAGCGGACCGTGCCCGCGTCCGCGTTGTGGTGCGAATCGGGCAGGCTATGCAGGAGAATGGAGGAGGACGACATGAAGCAGGAAATCTATGAATTATTCAAAAAATATGGTGCAATGATGGCTTCCCAGCCGTATCCGGTGGGGGAAGAGGCACGGCTGCTGCTGGACACCAGCGACGGGGTGTACGGCACCAAGAAAGGTGCCAATCTGGGGGCACTGAAAGAGAGTGACGTGGTAAAAATGTCGGATGCACATTTTGCTACGAGCCGTTCCGGCATGCATGCACGGGTCATTTCTCAGACGCCGTACTGTCAGCGGTGCCTGCGGGAGGGCAAAACCTTCCGTGCGGTGCTGGATGACATGGCTCAGATCGTGGGTCCGGAGGCCGTCATCGTCAACACCACCGGAAGCAAAAAATCCGCTTCCCTGCAGATGGCCAAGGCGGTGCAAAAGGCCACGGGCTTCTTCGTACAGGACCGGGTGCGGGACGGACAGCCTGCAGGGTATACGCTGACCATCGGACGGAATCTGTATGAAGCAGTGGTGGCTATGACGGTGCTGGAAAAGTCGGCGGAGATTGCACTGAAGGCCGGCGTCCTCGGCGGCGGCAAACCGATCCCGAAGATCGAAGCGCGCCTCATGCGGGAGGTATATAAAAAGAAGTATTCCAAAGCCGAGACAGAGGCCAAGGCGGAGGAAGAGACTGGAAGCACGGACATCACCCTGGATGAGAACGTCGCCCAAGGTGGGGAAATTGCCGGGTGTACGGATTTTGCCGGGAATGCGGATTTTGCGGAGCGGGAGATTGCGCCGGAAGATCGGGAGGCCAGACCGGAAGATCGGGAAGCCAGACCGGAAGATCGGGAAACCAGACCGAAAGATCGGGAAGCCCGGCTGCGGCAGATGCTGGTGGATTACGGCAACAAGCTGGTGGCCTGCGGCCTGGTGCAGGGTACCTGGGGAAATATTTCCGTCCGGCTGAATGACAGGTACATGCTGGCCACGCCGTCGGGGCTGGACTACAGCCGCCTGACTCCGGAGGACATGGTGAAGGTGGAAATTAAAACCCTGAAATACGAAGGCGATCTGAAGCCGACGTCGGAAAAAGGCCTGCAT
>JAQXSU010000169.1 GCA_029219125.1 Bacillota bacterium | reverse complement strand
CGTGCGCCACAAACGCAAAAGGCTTCCCCTCTGCCGTTTCTCTTCCGGCTGCGTCAGATACCCTGACCGGAAAGCCAGAAGTGCACGTCCCACATCATCGTGAACCTGTACCTTTGCATTCAGAAGCTCCCGGTCTGCAATAACCCGCTCCACATCACGGCTGTACTGCCGCAGGCGGAGGTTGACCTGGCGAAGGGTTTCATTTCTCTTCTGCAGCTCTTCACCGAGCCGATGCTGCTCTGTCACATCAAACGCCGTCATTTCCCAAATCTGCTGACTTCCTCCTTCCAGCAGGTTTTTATGAAAATCCCATATCGTTCCGTCTTCCGTCTGCAGCGTGACTGCCGAATCTTTACTGATAATACGTGCATTGCCTGAAAGCTTTCCCTCCCGCAGATGATTCCAGAATTCCGCGGCATTGAGAATCTCCGTGCCAAACAGCTCGCCACTGAGCTGTTGCATTCTGCTGTTTACCAGAAGCGGCTGGCCTTCTTCCGTGAAATAACAGATCCCATCCGGCATGGCATCCAGGCTTTCTTTCACTGCGCCCGGCAGCAGTCCGCTCCTTCGTCTCTGCAGAAAACAGAAGAAAAGAACACCTTCCGTCGCTGCAATTCCCACAAGACATACCGCGAAAACCATCCAGGGCAGCTTCCCGAGCACCGCTAAGGGCGCAGTAAGAGGCCGGGACCAGATGTCATTGATGCTTTGCATCACAAACAGGCTCAGCAGAGTAAGCAGCACTGCAGAGAACAGATACCGCCTTTCTGCATGGGTCATTCCCACGATAACCAGAATCAGAATGGAAACAATCATCACCAGGAGAAACAATCCTGCAAGAATTCCCGGCATCATGCCCGGCAGCACATTATATGGTGTCATCCTTCTCACCTCCTGCCGTCAGAATGAGAGTAATATACATTGTCTCCTGCTCACTTTCAACCTGCAGGCTGCCGCCGGAAGCGATCTTCTCCTTCCATGGATCAGGAGAAAAAGCGTTTCCCGGCGCATTGACCGTCATGCGAAGCGTCAGTCCGTCCTGATCTGCTTTCAGATTTACCAGCACTGCGTCAGCACCGGGGATTGAAGTTTCCAGCACAGCTTCAAAGAGTTCATATGCCAGCAGAATCTGCTGTCCCGGCAGTCTGCCTTCGGTCCGGTATCCGCCGGTTGCCATCGTGCCATATAACCGGACATATTCCAGTGACTCAGCAATGGCAAGGCGAAGCTCACTGCAGCTGATGCGGTTTTCCTGGTGGAAAAGCAGCAACAGGTTCGAGCGCCGCTTTACATAGGCATTCAGAATGCAGGCATATTTCATGGCATGTTCAAAGCATGCCTCCTCTTCCGGCGGATTCTCAATGACCTCTAAAATCCTATCCAGCTGATTCTGTACATCTTTTGCGACACTGTCATATAAGAGGTTCTGCTGCCGGATCCTGACTCTGTCTTCTGCCATCTTGTTTTCAGCCCGGAGCATGGCGTTTTCTTCTTCCACCACGTCGCCCAGCTCCGCAAGCTCCCGGTTCAGCGTCTGAATCTGTGAAAGGTCCCGCAGCCAGTATCCATATCCGCCGCGAATGGCGTGACTCCGGAGTGCTGTATTTCCATCCTCCAGCAGAACGGTTTCGTCCAGTGCCGTCCGTACCTGTTCCGGGCTGACCTTCCGGCTTCTGGCTGATTCATAGCAGACCTGGCCGTGCATGTCCATAATGCCTGCGCCGATGGAAGATCTTCGAAAGAATTCACCGTAGCGGTCATTGGATGGGAACAGGTGCACACAGATTAAAGACTCAATGAACGACGCAAAGAGAAAGCAGCCCATCTCCGGCACGGTCAGAAAGCCGGTTACGATTTGTTCCGGACCGAGGATGACGCCCAGAGTATATACTGCGCCAATCAGAAGCGGCACAGCCGGAATCCAGATCCGTTTCCGGTTTGCAGGAACCGCACACCGCATAAAAGCGATAACAAGTATGGTCAGAAACAGCACACTCATCCATGCATAAACCAGATAATATACAGGACCGCGAATGAAGTCGGTATCCCCCCAGAACGCCGGTTCCCGCAGGAATCGGAACGCCAGCTGGTGGATGTCGTTGGTCAGAACCAGCAGAAGAAGCAACGCAGCCGGAAGATAAAGAAGGTTCCACCATTTGCTGATAGGCCTTGCCTGGGGCCGCCCGATCTGCAGCACGGAAAGGAACATCAGCAGCGGAATGAAAATCATCGGCAGATAATATAGATACCAGGCAAACCGCCATGTGAAATGATACTCCGGTAAAAACTCATACTTCATGGTCCGCAGAGCCATCCAGAACAAAATCAGAAGTGCTACTGCGATCAGGTTCCTTCGCACCGAACCTTGCAGCAGCCTTTTCTGCAGCTGACTGATCCAGAGGAAAGAAGCTGCCGCAAACAGCGCACAGATCAGCACGTTATATGAAAAAATGTCAAAGTGCCGGATAACCACACGGCAACCCCCTGCCAGAAGCACCAGGCACACACAGACCGTATTGAGTATCCTTGTTTCTTTGCTGCTCTGCACCTGCGGCACCTCCTGTTTCGAAAAGCAGACTTTTTTTAACAGCCCTTTGACGGGCTGGTGGCTTATGTGTTCTCCTGTATTTCATGATAGATCTTCTTGTTTTCATACATAGCGCCGTCCGCGATTCGCAGAAGGTCGTACAGATTTGCCGTATGGGCAGAGAATTCCATCTGTTCGGAAGTAGCATAGCCCCACGCATAGCTCAGGGCAGGCAGCCCTTCCCGGGCGGTCAGCCGGTTGTAGTCCTCTGCCGCCTGTCGGATTTTGTCAAGTATGGACTGAAGCTCGACCTCATCGTTTTTCTTTATGACGGCGATAAACTCATCTCCGCCGTAGCGCCCAACAAAGGCATCGGGTGGGAATCCGTCACGCAGGATTTCCGCGAAGCGGAGAAGAATCCGGTCGCCCTGGTCGTGTCCCCTGGTGTCATTAATGTGCTTCAGGTCGTTCAGGTCGAACATGAATACGCTGACCCGGCTGTCTTCCGTCAGCTCGGTTTCCAGAATCTCATTGCAGCGGTTCCGGTTATACAGGCCGGTATGCTGGTCTGTGCTGGCCAGGGTGTTCATGTCCCGCATGGTCATGGCGCCCATGACGATGATATAGAACAGGAAGATGGACAAGGTGTATAATATGCTGGTGGAATTTCCCCGGACATAGTATACAATCAAATCGATACAGGCCCCCAGGGTGCAGGCCAGCAGACAGGCAAAGGTGAAGTTCACCCGTTTATGATTTCGGTTTTTTCTCCAGAATCGAATCAGTTCAATGGTTGCAGCAACCGCGGACAGGGCGATGATCCCATGACAGACCGGCAGGGTCTGGCGCAGATCCGCGATGCCCGTCAGCTGCAGGGCAAGCATCGCCAGTGTGGCCAATGCCGAAAGCAGGCTGCATCCGTCCAGAATCGTCTGCTTTTTTCGTTCCATTATGGATTTGATGAACTGCAGCATCGGAACCGGTGCCAGCAACAGCATGGCCAGCGGCAGATAGGACAGCAGAAGAATGTGCTTCGGAAACAGCAGCGGCAGGGAACGGGTGTCTGTCAGTTTCCAAAGACCGATAATCAGGGAGAAAACACCCAGGTAGAACAGGTCTGCCCGCTCTCTCTTTTTCATTCTGTTATAAACAGAGGAAATGATGAAAACCAGTCCTGCGAAGGATACCACCTGTCCCAGCAAAATCTGCGGCAGATCCCGACGCAGCTGGGTGGAAAAGATTACGGCTTCTGAGCCGATATAGAAATCGAAGACACGGTTTTTTACATACGAATACACCGGTGTCACGCGGATGCACAGTTCCTTCCCCTGGTCGCCTTCGGTAAAAGGGAGCAGCACCCAGCCGTTTCCCGGGGTATTCGAATAGGATGGACAGGCATCCTCTGACAGTGCACAGAGCAGTTCCCCGTCCAGAAATACTTCTATGTAATGATGGGCTGAATAGAAGGCCAGCGTACCGGGATGCCCGGGTTCCATTTCCAGCGTCCAGCGGTATTCCTTCACCACGCCGGCAGGCGCCCGGGAATCCTGCAGTGTTTCGACCCGGTAATCGGTGACCGGCACAGATTCCGTGTCCAGCCGGCTGTTCATCACCTGTCCGAATGTGACAGAACTGAACATGGCTGCCCCCGTCAGACACAGCACCATGGCAAGGCAGAACAATATGAAAATGATCTTGGAAACAGGATTCTTTTTCATTCCGTACCTTTCCGGAAGCCGGCCTTCTGTGATCTGCCTCTATTGTTCGGCGGCTTCCTCCACATCGCTGTTGTTTTTCAGCTCTGCATAGCGTTTGATCTTCTGTGTGCTGGTCTTTTCGAATTCGCCCTTCTTGATCTCCAGCTTCTTGATGGTCTTGTAATTGGATACCTTCCGGTTGACCTGCCGAATCTGCTCCCAGATCAGCTTGTAGATGTCCTCTTCACTGAGGCCTTCGCCGTGGAGTTCTGCGATCCGTTCGTAATCCGGAATGGCGCGGACGGTGATGACCAGTTCCTTTTCGCCGGCCACTTCCTTGCCGTAGATCATGCATTCTTTGATCTCTTCCACGTGGGAAAGCAGGCCTTCCAGTTCTTCCGGATAAATGTTCTTACCGTTCTGGGTGACGATGACGTTCTTGCTTCTGCCGGTGATATAGACGAAGTTGTCTTCATCGATGTAGCCGATATCGCCGGAGTTGAACCAGCCGTCTTCCACAGCGCGGGCCGTCTCCTCAGGGTCCTTGTAATAACCAAGCATGACGGTGTCGCCTTTAATCAGGATCTCGCCTTCGCCGTTTTCGTTCGGGTCTTTGATCATGATCTGGTCGCAGAGAACGGTCTTGCCTGCGGAACCCACTCTCCGGTCAAAATCCGGCGTCACGGCGCTGATCGGTGCAGTCTCGGTGAGTCCGTAGCCCTGGAGGAAGAAGATGCCGATATCCTCGATCCACTTGCCTACGGCAGGCTCCACTGGTGCTGCGGCGGACACGATGATCCGCAGGCTGCCGCCCAGGCTTTCGTGAATGTCCTTGAATACTTTTCGCTTGATGTCCACGCCCACGTTCTGCAGGGCGTTGGTCACATGGATCATGGATTTCACCAGCTTGGTCTTTCCGCTCTTGTCGATGGTCTGGTTGATCTTCTTATACAGGGTTTCGATCAGCAGCGGCACGGCCAGCATGGCGGTCGGATGGGTGTCCTTCATATCGTTGACGATATGGCGCAGTCCCTGGCAGACGGCGATGGAAGCGCCCATGGCCATCGGATACAGGAAGCCGATGGTGGATTCGTAGGTATGATGCAGCGGCAGCACGGAAAACATTCTGTCTTCCGGGTACAGCATAACATACGGCGTAATGGCATTGATATTGGCAGCCAGGTTTCGGTTGCAGAGCATGACGCCCTTGGACTGGCTGGTAGTGCCGGAGGTGAACAGCAGCACGGCAAAGGCTTCCGGATCCACCGGGATCTCCATGAAGCTGCTGTCGCCGCAGTCTGTGATGACTTCCCCTTCATTCATCACATAGTCCAGGCCCACAAAGCGCCCTTCGATGCCTGCATCAGAATACATCTCCATGAAGTATCTGACACCCGGGCACTTGTTTGCCACTTTCTTCACCTGGTCCTTCTTCTTCGGAGAATAGATAACGGCTGCGGCTTCAGACCGCTTGATCACATTTTCCAGTTCGTTATCCGGCAGTTCCTTATCGGTCGGTACAGCGATGCCGGCGCCGCAGAGCAGGGCCATATAGGATACGTACCACTCGTAAGTGGTTTCTCCCAGCACCAGAATCTTTTCACCCTGCAGCTTGAAGGCTCTGGTCAGGCCGGTGCCCAGTTCCACCACATCCTTGCGGAACCGGCCGTAGGTCACTTCTTCGAAGCTTCCCTTCCGGTTGAATTTTTCCAGAATGAAGGTCCGGTCCTTGAAGATGGTAGTGGACCGGTCGAAGACTTCCTTGATTGTCTTATAGTCGGTGCCCGGATAGTATGTATCTCTTTTTCTGGTGTTTTTCTGCTGGAGCTCGGCCAGCTTCTCCGGCGTGTACTCCACCTGCAGTTCTTCAATTTCCTCGATGCCGCTCATCTTGTATTTCGGGAATTTGATATTCGGCATTTTTTTAATAAATCTTGACATGGTGATCCCCCTTTTCTGCTGTTTGCTTATGCAAGTTCTCTGCCGCACGGGCTGCACGGAGGTGCATTGGACCGCGCAGGGCCGCACGAAGCCGCACGAAGCCGGCGGCAGAGAAAATAGTTCAATTTTTTTAATATAATATTTTATCACACTTCGGTACGAAAAAGCAACCTTTTTAGTGCATTCCATCGAAACGGAATCAGCGGATACAGATAGGAGCCGCCGGACAGAGTCCGGGTGGATGCCATCACCAGGAAACTGACGGCCGCACCCGCAATCATACCCCAGAGTCCCAACAGATATGTGCCGATGAGCATCAGCACCCGGGTGAACTTCACCCCGTAGCTCAGCTCAATGCTGGGCTGGGTGAAGCTGGCCAGGGCCACCACCGCCATGCAGAGAATGGTCTGGGGAATGAACCAGCCCGACTCGATGCTGAATTCTCCCAGAATGAGTGCCCCGATGACCGAAAGGGACATGCCCAGGGACTGGGGCGTGTTCAACGATGCCAGCTTCAGCCCGTCCACGGCGATCTCCAGCAGCAGGAACTGCCAGATCAGGGGAATGGCGAAGGGCTCATCCGGCACAAAAAATAACAGCACGTCCGGGTTGAACACTTCATCATTGACCAGCAGCAGATAGACCGGCGTCAGAAACAGGATCACCAGGAAGTTCAGCGTCCGCAGCAGCCGGAAGTAGTTGCCCGTCAGCTGCGGGAAATAGTAATCATCCACATCCTGCAGAAAGTCAAAGATGCCCACCGGAAGCAGCATCACCGTTGGCGAATTGTCCACGATGATGGCGATTTTTCCCTCGGCGATGTGAGCCGAAATGATGTCCGGCCGCTGGGAGTACCGAACCTTAGGGAACGGATTGAACCTGCCCCCTGCCCACCGCTTTTTTCCCTCACGCCGGGTCATCATCAAAATCTTCTCCAGCAGGCTCTGATCTCCCACCGTCAGAGCGTCCAGGTTCGGCTCCTTCTCCAACCCCTGCAGCAGATTTTTCGTGTGCTCCACCAGGGCCGGATCCGCCTTTCCCCGGATGTAGACCATGGCCACATCGCTCTTGGACAGATTCCCGATGCTGAAGTTCTGAAAGATCAGATTGTTGTCCCGCAGCCGGCGGCGGATCAGGGCGATATTCTGCATGAAGCTTTCCGTGAATCCGTCTCTGGCGCCCCGCAGGCTTTTTTCCTTATCCGGTTCCTCCACCGACCGCAGCGGATAATCCCTGGCGTCGATGATAATGATCTGATCCAGCCCCTCCACCATCAGCGGCACCAGCCCTGCATAGAGCCTGGTCTGTGCCTGGGCACAGCACTCCCGAATCTGCTGCTCCGTCCATTCCTTCGGCTCGCTCACCTGTTCCTGCTGCGGGGACTCCTCCGTCTTCAAGTCCTTCGAAGGCTGCGGTGTCTTCGGAGTCTTCGAAGGCTGCGGTGTCTTCGGCGCGGCCAGGGTCGCATCGAGAAACGGCAGATGCCCTGCGATGAACTGCCGGCTGGTCACGATCCCTTCCATATCCTCCAGCTGCACCTTCATCAGATAATCCATAACCCGCTGCATCAGCTCCCCGTCCGTAAGCCCATCCACAAAAAACATGGTCCCCTTCCGGCCCCCTATGGTCACTTCCCGCTCCAGCAGGTCAAAACTCTCCCCCAGCGGCAGCTCCGCTTCCATGATCTTCAGATATTTTCCGTACATTTTTCTCTTTCCCCTTTATTTCCCCTTTATTTCTCTTCGTCTTTCTCCCCGCGGTTTTCCAAAAACCCTGTTTTGTTTTCCAAAAGAAAACTTTTTTCCCTTTTCGGAAAACCGACGACGTTTTTCTTCCACATTCTTCTTTTTTATTCCTGTTTTTCCCAGCAAAATCTATTTTCCCGGCTTTTTTCACGTTTCAAACGTTCCCGCTGCTCGAAAATTGCGAATTGTTTTCCAAAATGCCGATTTTGTTTTCAAAAAGAAAACTTTTTGCGGGTTTTGGAAAACCGAGGGCCTGCAGGTAAGAAAACCGAGGCCCGCCGTGCGGAAAAAATACCGCGGCGTAGCAAACGGCGAGAGGGTCCGCCGGGCAGTAAAAGAACCCCGGGCGCACGGATTTTGCGAAGAAACATGGCTTTAATTTTCCCGTAATCTTGCTAATTTATCCGTTTTCCAGTATAATAAGTGCGTTAGTATGATTTTTTTACGGAGGTTTTCATAAATGGACAATCAGAAACTGGCGGAACTGCTGTTTCCGCACATTACAAAGACGCCGGAAGACTACGAAGCCATGTATCCGCAGCGGGATCTGCCGGCGGGTGCGAAGGTCACCCGTCTGGGGCCGAGTCCGACGGGATTCATTCATCTGGGCAACCTGTACGGCGCATTTGTGGACGAGCGGCTGGCACACCAGTCCGGCGGCAAGTTCTTTTTGAGAATTGAGGATACGGATGACAAGCGTTTCGTGGAGGGTGCGGTGGAAATCATCATCAACTCCCTGCGTTTCTTTGGCATTCAGTTTGACGAAGGTGCCACCATGGACGGCGATCTTGGGGCATACGGCGACTACACCCAGAGCCACCGGGGCGAGATTTATCAGTGCTTTGCCAAGAAGCTGGTCAGCGAGGGCAAGGCGTACCCGTGCTTCCTGACCGAAGAGGAGATTGCGGCGATCCGCACCGAGCAGGAGGCCACCAAACAAAATCCGGGCATCTACGGCAAATGGGCCAGGAGCCGGGGTCTTTCTCTGTCGGAGATTGAGACGAAGCTGGCGGCAGGTCAGCCTTATGTGGTCCGCCTGAAGTCGGACGGTGATCTGAGCCTGCCGGAGGAGCAGATCCGCAGAATCAAGGTGCAGGATGCCATCCGCGGCGAACTGGACATGCCGGAAAACGACCAGGATACAGTAATCCTGAAGGCAACCGGAATTCCGACCTATCATTTCGCCCATGTGGTGGATGACCATCTCATGCGGACCACCCACGTGGTGCGGGGTGCTGAATGGCTGCCTTCGCTGCCGATTCACATCGAGCTGTTCGAGAAGCTGGGCTGGCAGCCGCCGGTATACTGCCACACCGCGCAGCTGATGAAGCTGGACGAGGAAGGCAACAAGAGAAAACTGTCCAAGCGGAAGGATCCGGAGCTTTCCCTGGATTACTACCGCAACCAGGGCTATCACCCGGCAGCTGTGCGGGAATACCTGCTGACGATCCTCAACTCCAACTTCGAAGAATGGCGCATCGCCAATCCGGATGCAGACATCGAGGAATTCCCGTTCACCACAGAAAAGATGAGCACCTCCGGTGCCCTGTTTGATCTGAATAAGCTGAACGACATCAGCAAGGACGTGCTCCTTCGCATCAGCGCATCTGACCTGTTCGACTTCCTGAAGGCATGGTCGGAGGAGTTCAGACCGGAGCTTTCCCACATCTTCGACGACCGGGCCTACCTGGAAAAGATTCTGGACATCGGCCGTCACGAGGAGCGCAACCCGCGTAAGGATCATATCTATGCACAGCAGATGGTGGAAAACATCAGTTACTTCTTCGATGACATGTTCCAAATCGAGGACGAGTTCCCTGCTGAGGCAGCTTCCGATGCGCCGGCAATCCTGAAAGCTTATCTGGATTCCTACGATCACAGCGACGACCAGTCCCAGTGGTTCGACAAAATCCGCCAGATCGGCACGGAGCTGGGCTATGCGGCCAAGCCAAAGGATTTCAAGAAAAATCCGGATCAGTACAAAGGCCATGTGGGCCATGTGAGCACCGTGATCCGTATCGCTCTCATGGGACGCCAGCAATCTCCGGACGTGTGGGAGATTCAGCAGATCCTGGGCGAAGAACGGACCCGTGCCCGGATCGGGAAGTTCCTGTAGACATTGATGCAAATCAAATAAACATCCACCGGCTTAGCCGGTGGTTTTTCTTATGACGGGCAAAGCCCTCTGTTACCAGCAACGCCTTAAGGCGTAAATGTGGTCTGGC